>JBCDKV010000359.1:0-5674 GCA_038746215.1 Bacteroidota bacterium
GAAATTTGTGTTTCCGTCCATAAAAAACCTTCGGGCATACTTGTTGCGCGATCTCAAACACTTTACTAAGTCTCAAAAGTTTAGTAAAGCTGTTACTGCTACAAAATGGAGTATTTTACCCGTTATTCACATCACTTACTATTTATAACAACTCTTCATAAATAGAATAGTTCTCTTCATCAAAACAAACAAAAATCACTTGTTCTATCTTCTCAGATTTGTAATTTTTTACACTTTCAATGGCAATTTGAGCCGCTTTCCACTTCGGGAAACGATAAATACCCGTGCTGATGTTAGGAAAAGCAATGGTTTTCATGCCCCAAGCTTCCGCCAGCTTCAAACTATTGGAATAGCAATGAGCCAGTAGTTCCTTTTCTCCTGCCTGACCACCTTGCCACACTGGGCCAACAGTATGAATCACTTTTTTCACTGCCAAATTACCGCCCGTAGTCGCTACGGCTTCTCCCGTCGCACAGCCCCCTTGCCGAGCACGTATTTGCCTGCATTCTTCTAAAATGGCAGTACCACCCGCTCGATGAATAGCACCGTCTACCCCACCGCCACCTAGCAATGAATTATTCGCTGCATTCACAATGGCATCCACCACAAGTTGCGTAATATCACCTTTTAGCAGTATTATTTGCATAATTTTTCTTTATTACATCGTTTTACAAGCCTCATACAAATCCTTCCAATCCTTGCGAACACGCACCACCGTCTCCAAATACTCGTCCCAAACCTGCTGATCTTGATTGGGATTCTTGATGATTGCGCCCGTCAAGCTAGCGGCTAAATCTTTGGCTTGCAGTTTGCCGTCACCGAAATGCGTAGCCAAAGCACGACCATTATTGACGACGGAAATCGCTTCGGCGGTACTCAAAGTACTACTAGGCATTTTGAGCTTGGTCTGTCCATCTTCCGTCGCACCATTGCGAAGCTCCCGAAAGATCGTTACCAAACGTTTAATCTCTTGATCGGTATTTTGGGCTTCGGGTAAAGCCAGTGCTTTTCCCATTTTATTGACCCGTGTCACCACTATCTTCACTTCCTCTTCCAAACTTTTAGGCAAAGGCAAATGAACCGTATTGAAACGACGGCGCAAAGCACTAGAAAGTTCATTCACGCCCTTGTCTCTCGTATTGGCAGTAGCAATCAGGTTGAAGCCTCGCTGTGCTTGAATTTCTGTATTGAGTTCGGGGACGGGCAGTATTTTTTCGGAGAGCAGCGTGATCAAAGTATCTTGCACATCCGCTGGAATCCTCGTGAGTTCCTCCACCCTTGCGATCCGTCCTTCTTGCATTGCTTTCATGACGGGACTTGGCACTAAAGCACCTTCGGATGGCCCTTCGGCGATCAACTTGGCGTAGTTCCAGCCATAGCGCAATGCCGTTTCATCCAAACCTGCTGTACCTTGAACCAGCAAGGTAGAATCTCCAGAAATGGCGGCAGCTAGATGTTCTGACACCCAAGTTTTTGCCGTTCCGGGTACGCCCACGAGCATCAAAGCGCGATCTGTTGCTAGCGTTGCCACCGCAATTTCCATCAAGCGTTTGCTGCCAAAATATTTGGGTTCTATCTCCGTTCCATCTTCCAAAGTACCACCCAGTAAATACGTAACCACCGCCCAAGGCGATAGTACCCAATTGGTAGGACGTGCCTTCTTATCTACTGTTTTCAGGTACGCTAGTTCTGCTTTATACGTTTCTTCGGCATGTGGTCGGAGTATATTTTTATTCATAGTATGGTGGTTGTCTATTTTTCACTCAATAATTCCTCTTTGCTTCAATTCAAAAAAGCAATGCATCATCGTCTCTACATCGGTCAAAGGTTCTTGGTCTTTGGTGTAGGTTTGCTGAAATAACTTTTCGTACAACTCTGATAGTCGGGGAAACTTTGGTCGTCCACGCTTTTCGTCCATGATATTGCAAAATGCGGTGGACGACTGCATGGTACAAACGACGGCTTTATTGTACAACACGTTGAAGTAAGTTTTGGTCAAACCATTGGCTTTCAATTCATTGAACAAGACCTTTTTGTCGTACTCAATATTGTGCGCAATCAACAAACTGGATTGAGCCAATGCTTCCATAAACCGCTGCATGGCACTTTTCAGTCCAATCCCATTTTTCAGCGCAACGGCTTGGGTGATACCATGAATCGCCGCATTATCAATCTGGAAACCGTCTGGTCGAATCAACTCACTGAATCGTTCTACCTCTTCACCCGACTCGTCAGTCCGGATAAAAGCTAAATGCACCAAGCGAGCCTGACTTTGATATTGGCTAGTCGTTTCGGTGTCGAAAAAAAGATAGTGCATACAGAGCGTGTTTCGTTTGCAAATAGTGGTGCAAAAATAAGGGCTAAAACTCGAAAAGTAGCCAGTAGTGAAACATCTTTTATCTTTCCGTGAGAATTTTGTGATACTTAGTTCGTAATATTGGATTTTCGTGTTAGAGCATGTTTGGAGCAGGATTGAACTAGAAATCGGCAGTTTGAAGTTCT
Source organism: Bacteroidota bacterium (assembly GCA_038746215.1). GTDB lineage: Bacteria > Bacteroidota > Bacteroidia > Chitinophagales > Saprospiraceae > JAAUTG01. The sequence continues at coordinate 2,503 of JBCDKV010000359.1, forward strand.
GACAAGGTGAAAAATTAACTGCATATCTGGATATGGCGTTTATTTTTCATGCAGTCAGGTTCGTAAAATGTTGGTTTGTAGGAAAATAGTGCTCCGACACATGCTCTTAGCGCATAAAATTGAGATTATGAGAAAGGTCTTAGCCATAGAAGACGATAGAAATATTATTGATTTATTAGAAATTCATTTGAAAGATTTAGACTGTCAAGTCACCAGAGCCTTAGATGGAAGAACGGGGCTAAATCAGGCTTTGAACAATCGTTTTGACCTTATTATATTGGATATCATGCTGCCCAAAATGGATGGTGTGGAGGTGTTGCGACAGCTCCGAATGAACCGAAACCATACACCAGTGATGATGCTGACCGCCAAATCAGAGGAGATCGATAAAGTATTGGGCTTGGAAACTGGTGCAGACGACTATTTGACTAAACCATTCAGTATCAGGGAGTTTTTAGCCCGGGTAAAAGCTATTTTTAGGAGAAGCCAATTGCTGCAAGATCAGCAGGCGGAAGAAAACGGTGCGATTTTACGCTTTACCAATTTGACGATAGACATCGAAAAAAGGAAGGTCATTCAAAATGATAAGCGAGTGGAATTATCGCCCAAGGAATTTGAATTGCTGGTGCTGCTAGCTTCTAAGCCAGGTAAAAGTTACAATCGACAGCGCATCCTCAATCTAGTTTGGGGATACGATTTTGATGGTTACGAGCATACGGTCAATTCACACATCAACCGACTGCGCGGAAAAATAGAACCTGATATTAACACCCCAATCTATATCCTGACCACTTGGGGGATCGGCTATCGCTTCAACGAGGATTTGTAGCATGGCTGTTGGCTTGAGTAACTCAGATTTGCTAAATTTCAAGAATTTAGTAAATCTTCAAGCTAACCTACATGCTCTATTTGATATCAGGCGTGTACGAAGTTTTGAGCAATACTTTGAATAAATCCGAGCAAGCTCCTGAGATCGCGCAACAAGTATGCCCAAAGGATTTTTATGGACGGAAACACAAATTCTCAGTTATTTTCTCAGGAAAAATAACTGAGAATTTGTGTTTCCGTCCGAAGAAACTTACCGAGCATACTTGTTTCGCGATTTTCTGGCAGTGACTCAGGCTATTTTTGAGTAAAACGTTAAGAAAAACAGGACTTCGTACACGCCTAATTTTGATTACTTTGTGTAATTGTTGAAATGAAAAAATATTGACTTGATTGTTCCTAGCCTACCATTGGCAGGCTATGCTAGTGCTACAGCACGTCACTGTCAATTCGACAATTGAACAATTGTACAATTCAACTATTTGCACAGATTTATCCCGTCTGCTGTATAACCAATCACTGTTGCAGCAAAATATTACGCCATATTATTATGAAAACGCAAAATAAACTGTACTGGAAAATTTCATTTGCACTGCTCTCTCTACTGTTTTTGCTGGGGATATGCTATGTTTTGATTACGGCGAGTACTGCCCAAAAACACTTTGGAGAAGTTAATCAAAAACTCTATCGAGGTGTAGCGGAGCATTTGGTGCAAGAGACACATCCGCTCAAAAATGGCGTGCCAGATACCGCGGCCACACACGACATTATGCACTCCATGATGGTCATTAATCCCAGCGTAGAAGTGTATCTGCTAGACACAGAAGGGCGTATTTTGGACTACGTTGTGCCTTACAAAACCGTCGTGCGCAAACAAGTGGATTTAGCACCGATTCAGACTTTTTTAGCCAAACAAGACAATTTGGAAGCTTGTATTATGGGTGACGATCCAAAACACGAGCAATTGAAAAAAACCTTCTCGGCAGCACCCATTTACGAAGATAGCATTTTGGTGGAGGTAGGCGGACGAAAAACCTACCAAGATAGTGTATTGACAGGTTACGCTTACGTTATTTTAGCCAGCGAAGAACAGGCGGCAGTTGCTTCTACTTTGCTGGGTAATTATATGTTTCGAGCTGGGACGAGTTCGTTTTTGATTACTCTACTGGGTGCATTGGGAATTGGTTTATTGGCACTATGGTTTTTGACCAAAAATTTGCGCCAAATCATTGATACCGTTCGCCGATTTAAAGAAGGCGATTATGCTGCTCGCATACCTGAAAACGCCAAAGGAGATTTTACCATTTTAGCGGATACCTACAACGAAATGGCAGACCAAATTGTCGCGAATATTGAGCAAATTAAATCTATCGATCAGTTTCGGCAAGAACTCATTGCCAACGTATCTCACGATTTGCGGACGCCACTAGCTATCATGCAAGGCTACGTGGAAACCCTGATTATGAAGAGTGATAATTTATCGAAAGAAGACCGAAAAAAGTACCTTGAAATCGTGATGGACAGTTCTGTAAAACTCTCCAAATTAGTCAGTCAATTGTTCGAATATTCTAAATTAGAAGCCAATCAAATTGAGCCACAAAAAGAAGCTTTTTTCATCGGCGAATTAGCGCAAGATGTCTACGCTAAATATCAAATCTTAGCACAAGACAAGCAAATCAAGCTCAATCTGAATGCTTCACAGGACTTGCCGTTGGTATTTGCAGACGTTGGATTAGTAGAACGCGTATTGCAAAATTTGATGGACAATGCGCTGAAATTCACGCCAAAAAATGGAGCCGTCACTATTCAGTTAGCAGCCGACCACGAACACGTAGAAATTAAGATTTCAGATTCTGGGCCAGGTATTCCAAAAGAAAAACAATCTTATATCTTCGATCGCTATCGGCGTTCAGAAGTGGACAGCAACAAAGGAGCAGGTTTAGGATTGGCAATCGTCAAGAAAATTTTGGAAATCCACAATTCTACGATTCAGGTCATCAGTAAGCCCAACGAAGGTGCTACTTTTTGGTTTCAATTGCCCGCTTATCAGACGAGTATTGGGTAGTGGACTAGAAGTTAGTAAGCTAGAAGTTAGACTGGCAAACCAAAAATTGAGATTTGATTCTGAATAGTAAGTGGAGTAGCGAAGATAATGAGTATGTCTATACCCTTGTTTGACATTATTTTTTGAAAATGGAGTTCAAACGAAGTTTTTAATTCTATTTGCTAATTTTTATGAAATAGAAATTAGGCGTGTACGAGTTTTGAACAATGCCTAAAATTAAATCTTGGTGAAACTCTTGAGATCGCGCAACAAGTATGCTCAAAGGTTTTTTATGGACGGAAA
>JBCDKV010000360.1:0-5666 GCA_038746215.1 Bacteroidota bacterium
AAGTGACGGTAACTAATGCGGATGGTTGCGAAAAAGTTGCGACCTATACTGTAGAAGAATTTAAAACCTTTGATACAGCAATTCAAGGCGAAACACAAGTTTGCAATGGAGAAAGCAGCACCATAACTGCTAGTGGCGGCGTGGGCTACCAATGGTCAAATGGCGCGACCACAGCAAGCGTAAACTTAGCAGCAGGCGATTATCGGGTGACAATTACCAATGGTGACGGCTGTGAAAAAGTGGAAACCGTCAGCATCACCGAACTGCCACTTTTCCAGATTGAAATAGCCGGAGAACGTTCGATTTGTGCAGGCGAAACGACACCACTTACTGCTACTGCTGGACAAACTTACCGTTGGAGTAATGGCGCAACAACACGCAGCATCGACGTGAATGCAGGTGAGTATAGCGTAACAGTCACTAACGCAGATGGCTGTGTGGCTATCGAAAATATAAGCGTCCGTGAAAATCCATTACCAGAGTTCTCTATCGCTAGTGCCGCGATTTGTTCGGAAAGTAGGTCGGACTACCAATTAGACATCATTACCGATGCGAACAATCAAGTAAACGTGTCACAGGGCATTGTGAGCAATGGCGAAAATGGATTGTTCCAAATCACGGCAGTACCAGCAGGCACAGATGTTGTCATTACCATCGAAAACGAATTTGGTTGCACCTTTACACAGACGGTCATCGCACCAGATTGTTCTTGCCCTGCTTTACCAGCACCAAACAGTAATGGCGACGTGGAGATTTGCGCAGGCGAAATGATTCCTAGTCTGAGTGTAAGTAGTATGAACGAAACTTTGCGTATTGATTGGTACGACGCACCAACGGGCGGCAATCTACTCTCCACCAATAGCAATAGTTTTACACCCGATATGGCAGGTATTTACTATGCCGAAACCGTGGAAACAGACTCTGGCTGCAAAAGCTCTACGCGTACGGCAGTTGCATTGGTCATCAATGAATTGCCACAGCTTGCTATCCAAAGCATCAGCGATATTACCTGTGCGCAAACGACGGGTACGATTATTTTGGAGGCTTTTGGCGATCATCCACCCTACGAATTTGCTATCGCAGGTGCAGCATTTAAGCCCAGTGCAGCATTTAGGGAATTACCAGAAGGCGACTACACGCTACTAGTGAGAGATGCCAAAGGTTGTGTGAATGAAATTATGGCAAGCATTACTACGCAAATTCGATTTGATGTACAAAATACGGAACGCTATAGCTGTGAGCCAGCAGAATTTGGATTGGATACCACCTTTTTACTCAATGAACTGGGTTGCGATAGTTTAATCATTACCGAAGTGCTCGATGGACGCTCCGATACGGTCACGCTAGCAGAAAATACCTGTGATAGGGATCAAGTTGCTAGCGAAACTTTGGTGTTCCGAAATCAGTTCGGTTGTGACAGTACGGTCATTATCAACTATACTTTGCTCGCTTCCGATACGACCTTCTTAGTGACAACCACCTGCGACCCAAATGGCGTTGGAGAGCGCACATTGAATCTGCAAAATCAAGCAGGCTGCGATAGCGTAGTTGTCATCAATACAAGCTTTTCGGACAAAGATGTACTTTTCATCAATATGAGCAGTTGTGATGTGACAGCAGTTGGCATTGATACCGCATTTTTTGTCAATCAATTGGGTTGCGATAGTTTGATTATAACGGAAACAATCCTACAAGGCACGCCCGATACCACTTTCTTGCAAGACATCACCTGCGACTTTACTAGAGTAGGTTTAGATACGATGTTTTTAACCAATCAAAGTGGCTGCGATAGTCTAGTCATCACCGAACTATTTTTTGCTTTCCCACCAGCACCTAGCATTGCAACTCCGCCGATTACGACGGGCTGCGAAGGCGATCCGATTATTTTAGTCAGTAGTCCTTATACCGAGGGCTTGCAATGGCTGAAAGATGGCGAAGAGCTTTTGGGTGCGACCGCTTCTGTCTTTGCCGCCACCACGAGCGGAGTCTACTCTGTCACTTATACCGACGAGGAAGGCTGTACGGTTGCCTCTACGGATATGGTCACTTTGGATTTGACACCACTCCCCGCTTTGCCTGTCTTCACCAACGACAATAATTTATTGCAATTGGCAGATGAAAATGCATTTGAAGCAGTTACTTTCCAGTGGTTTTTGGATGATTTGCTGATTGAAGGCGCTAATGAATCCACTTACTGCGCTCGCGAATCGGGTACTTACACCTTGGAAGTCACCGATGTGGCAACGGGCTGTTCCAATCGCTTTACAGCAGAAGTATCGCACAATCCAGATATTGAAAACTGTACAGTAAGTATTGCTGAAATTACTCCGTCTTACGATGCTAGTATTTATCCCAATCCTTATGCGGAACAATTCACCATTGCATTGAACTTAGATCGCGCCAAAACGGTCAACATTTTACTGCTTGATATATTGGGTAAAGTCTATCATCAGGAAGTGTGGAACGCTTCCGCAGGAGCGGCGACCAAAACGATTCGCAACGAAAATTGGGCAAACGGGGTTTATTTATTGAGTCTCCAAATTGAGGATAAAATAGAGGTCTTTAGAATGGTGAAGGGCAATTGATGTAGAACGTGTTTGGAGCAGGGTTGAACAATTAAGTGGATTCAAATAAGCGTCATAATTTGAGCGAGCTATTTTTTGACAAGTTTATCTGCTTACTTGACATCATCTTTTGAAAATTAGATTAAGAACTTCGTTTTTAATTTAATTTTCAAAAGGTCTGTCGAACAGAGTCAATGTAAAGAAACTGAATAACAAGTATGCTCTCCATTTCACTCATTTACTCATCTCTTACTCGTCCAATACCTTTACAATGAAATAACTACTGTCCTTTATTCATGCTGTTTGCTTTGTAGCATAAGACGGACAGGAGTCTTAAACCTTTGTTCGTGTATAAGCCCTAGCTTATGACGAGCAGCATACGTTGTATGCGAACAGGGGTGAGCATACAGCATCGCGGTCACAGACGCGCGACGATCGGTTTTCGTTTTTTATTTTGATGAGTACGGAACACCTAGACCATCGTGGGATCATCTAAAGTGTGAACTTAATTGTAAAGCTTCTGGCTGCACATATCCTCCTCTGTGCTTATTTCTGATGCCAGTGCTATTCAATGTTGCATCAATTATTAAATACTTCATGCTAAATTTAATATGGTCGAAAAAATCTATGATTAATTACTCCATCCTTTGTCAATCCTATTTCAAATACACCTACTCGCCCACTACCTCCATAATAAGACGAAACGCTAAATACAACACTCTTTTTTTGTGTGTTAATGAATGTAAGGAGACTCCTGTCTGTCTTTTATACTGCGTGTAGCATAAGACGGACAGGAGTCCTAAACTTTTGTTCATGTACAAGCCCTAGCTTATAACGAGTGGCATACGTTGTGCGCGAACAGGGTACATTAGGTCAAATCGTGCTTCCGAAGTCGATCCTTCTTTGCAGAAGTACGTTTGACAATATAATGAGCGACTTCTTGTCGCACAAGCTTACAACGAGCGGCATACGTTGTGCGCGAACAGGGTGTGGAAGACTTAGGACATCGTGGTTTACAGTTTAAATCACAATTAGTTATTTAGAAAAAGCTTCCCATATTTTTGGAAAAAGGTTCTTTATATCATCATATTCTATCTTTTCACCCATTAGTGGATGTTCTTCAAAATCGTAGTCAATTATTTCCATTGCATAATCTCTTGGAGATTTTTTAGAATGTTCTTGCCCAAATTTCATCTCAAATGCTTGATCTGATACGTAGAGTAAATGAGCACCATCAGGAAAGTCTTTTTTAGCCAAAAAAATAAATTCTTCTGAAACAGAATTAGGATCATCTGAAAAATGATTAAAAAATGATTCTCCTTGTAAAATTATCCAACACCGAAAATATAAAAAATTATCCTCTGAAGGCATTCCTTCTAAAATACGGCAAATACTATAGCTTTCCCAAGTATTGATCTCAACTAGCTTTTGTCTAAGGACTATTTCAAAGCTTATTATTTCATCTTCTTGTAACAGAGAGAGTTTATTTATCAGCATAGACAAATCATTGGTACTCTTACCTTTTTGTTCAATTACATTCCAAAATGTTTTTTCGTCCATAATGATACTATCATTTTTATTTTCTCCTTTAATATTTAATAGAATCAAAAAAATAAGAAAAAATTTCATGTCAATCAAATTTAGCATTACCTACAGGTAAATCCCACAAAGTGGTGATGCCTCTTTGCCCAAGTGTAATTATTTGAGGGCTGTGTAGAGTATAGTTAATGATTAAGACCTTTTCAAGAGCTTTAGCTTTTTCGTAGGGTAGTTTCGCAGTTTCAACAGGATAATAATTGGCTAGGTCTGCTTTGTAACGATACCTCATACTCTGCATAAAAGACCCTATATTGATAGCAATACCATACTTGTATAATTCTCTATGGTTCAAGTCAACTATTGATTTACTAGAAGGAGGTATAGGTAAAGGTGTAAGACAACTTTTGCAAAAATATTGTTGTGATTTTGCATAGAGAGCATATACGTAACGATCTTCACCTTTTCTTGAAGAAGGAGTACTGCCATTATACCAGTTTCTTGCGAGTTCCCAAGCTCTCTTCTGTTCATTAGTCCACGTTGGATAAGTAAGATCATTTTGCCTAATATTTAAATCATTTGTCTCTGGATCAATAGACCATTCTATACCACTAGTCGGAGCAGGTGGAGAAGCCCCAGTACCTGTAGATACTGGATCAATAACTAGCAAAGGAATGCTAGAGGCTTTACCGAGTTTTGAGCCTCCTCCTTTAAAAAGCTTTCGGAAAAAACCTGCAAGTCGCCTTCCTAATCCCTTTTTATTATTACCTTGATTTTGTCCCTGTGACTTGGGTTTCATATCATTGGACTGTTTATCAGGTTGCAAATTAGTATCCACAACTACAATCTCTGGTAGTATGGATTCATCATCAGTATCTGTTGTGTCTAGCCCTATATAGTCATAATAAGCAATAGGATTATTAGCCATCCCAGCATAAGGACTTTCATGGAACTTAACAATCGGATCAACCTGCCACCACCTGCCTAAAGTAGGATCGTAGGTTCGATACATTGCGGTATTGACTTGCAAATCTTTGTCCAGTTCTATGGAGTTGAAGCCATAATCATTTTCCCCTGTAGTCTTTTGAAATTCTAAACCAAAGGGGTAGTAGTCGGTTGCCTGAACGATTTTGTAGCGTTCGTTGTCTAGGATCGTCTCGCCGTACGCAGTGGTCGGAAGATGACGCGAGTGTTGCCGACCTGATCAATTCTGCATCAGTGACTACTTTACCAGTTTTTCAATAGCCTTTATTACATGCTCATCTTCACACTGCTCTTTTAGTCTCGCATATGTCTGCTCTTTGTAATATGCAGAGGCAAGATTCGATTTTATTAGTTGTAAATCTTGAATAAAGTTATCTATCGTGTACCAATCTTCGTCTTGCATCAGTAGATGTTCACTGCGTTTATTCCTGCGTGCCCAGCCATCTATATTTCCTTTGTATTTTCTGTAAATATTAATTTTCTCAGATGTAATCATTTCTTTCGTTATTTATTTACATTATGAAATATAACCTACATTTCTACCCCCCTGAAAGAAAAGCGGCTAAATTGATATGATTGCAG
>JBCDKV010000361.1:0-5663 GCA_038746215.1 Bacteroidota bacterium
AGCCTCCTACGAACAAACGCTAGCCTATCTTTTTCAGCAACTACCGATGTTTCAACGCATTGGAAAGACGGCTTTCAAAAAAGATTTGACCAATATCATCGCGTTGTGCGATTTACTGGAACAGCCACACCTCAAATATCCCGTCATTCATGTTGCCGGAACAAATGGGAAAGGTTCGACGGCGCATATCTTGGCAGCTATTTTGCAGGCGCATGGGTTGAAGGTAGGTTTGTACACTTCACCACATTATCGCGATTTTCGAGAACGTATCAAGGTCAATGGAGCGTATGCTTCGGAGCAGTTTGTCGTTGATTTTGTAGCTCAGTATAAAGCAGCATGGAAGTCCATCCAGCCTTCTTTTTTTGAATTGACGGTAGCAATGGCTTTCCAGTATTTTGTTCAAGAACAAGTAGAGGTGGCGATCATTGAAACAGGGCTAGGCGGCACTTTAGATTCGACCAATATCGTTCAACCCATTTTGAGCATCATTACCAACATCAGCTACGACCACCAAAACATGCTGGGAGATACGTTGCCCGAAATTGCTAGTGCCAAAGCGGGTATCATCAAAGAAAATATACCCGTCATCATTGGAGAAAAGCAGCCTGCCGTCACAGCGGTATTCGAACAGCGAGCAGCCGCACAGGACGCTCCGCTCATCTATGCTAGCGAACACTATCAAGTCCTCTTAAAGCATAGCGACTTACATTCATCGACCTACCAAATACTTAAAAATGGAGCTTTGTGGTACGATGAATTACAGGTGAATTTAGTTGGTAATTATCAGCAGTACAACTTACAAACTGCGCTGCAAGCCATTGAATATGTACCAGAAAGTTTGTGTAAAATAACAGAAAAGCAGTTGCGCTCGGGACTAAAGGATTTAAAGCAACGCACCAATTTCATCGGACGCTGGCAGGTTTTATCCGAACGACCACTTGTACTCGGTGACAGCGCACACAACGAAGCTGGCATCCGTGCTGCAATGCGATACCTCACAACATTTGACTTCGAGCAACTCCACATCGTTTTGGGTTTTGCCAAGGATAAAGACCTCTCAAAAATATTAGTATTTTTTCCCAAAAATGCTACCTATCATTTTGCCGCTGCCAGTATTCCTCGCGCTTTGGATGCTAAAATACTAAAAGCAACTGCCCAGACTTTCGGGCTAAATGGAGCAGCTTATACATCCGTTGATTTAGCGCTGAAAGCTGCTAAACAACAGGCAAAGGAAAACGATTTAATCTACGTGGGTGGAAGTATTTTTGTGTTGGGGGAAGTGATCTGAAAAATAATGCCTATCTTGTCTTTACTGTTCACTCAAAATCATAGTAAGATGAAAACCCTTTCATGCTCCTTTCTACTTATTTTTCTTTCTACTACATTTTTGCTTAGTCAAGCAGAAGAAATTTACAACAACGCAACTAGAAAAACGACTGCCAATTATGCTGATGTAAAAGCGGATAGTCTCGCCGCCAACGAATTTCGGGTCTTACTGCATCTGGATTATGCGGAAAGCATTATTAAAAATCCGTTTGACTTCAGAAAAGTACAAAATGGCGAAATCCAACAAATCAACCTATACTACTCCGATTTTCCTAAAAATAGAACTTTTGCGGATTTGACGAGAGATCGGATTAGTAGTTTGCTAGACATTGCGCCTGCACTCGAAGATAGAACGATGTCTTGGAATTTGATCAAGCAGACGGATTGCCGAAACAGAACCGAAGCCGCTCGCTTATTCCACGGCTTTGAAATTGTCGTTTCCTTCTCTCGCATCCTTGAATTATCATCCATTCAGCTAGACTCTGCGTTCAAAGATTTTGTGGTAGAGCAAGTTTTTAGCCGCAACGACTGGAAAGATATGCTAGTGGTTACTGATGTGACGGGTAGTATGACCCCCTACACCAAGCAGTTGTTCAGTTGGATGAAGCTCAATACCTTAGACAAGCGAGTGAAACAGTTCGTCTTTTTCAATGACGGCGATACGAAGCTAGACACGGGTAAAAAGATCGGTGAGACGGGTGGTATCTACCACATCAAGGCCAAATCTTACAATAAGGTAGAAATCGAAGCCAACAAAGCGATGTTCAGTGGCAATGGTGGCGATGATCCAGAAAATGATGTGGAGGCGGTCTTAAAAGGACTCGAACTATGTCCAGATTGTGCGGAAAATATCTTGATTGCGGATAATAGCTCTAGCGTGAGAGACCTAATCCTAGCTGAGCAAATTGACCGTCCGCTACGGATTGTAGTATGTGGTGCAGTGGTGGGAGGAATTAGTGAAGAATACCTCAATCTTGCTCGTCAAACGGGCGGTTCTGTCCACTTGATGGAGGAGGATATTTTCAACTTAATCAAAATAAATGAAGGTGAACAAATAGAGATTGGTGGTAGGCAATTTAAGATCAAGAATAACAGGTTTGTTCGGGTGAATAAAATATAGGTTTTGGATAAATATTTAGGGGTGTACGAAGTTTTTGGTGATGCCTGAGACAAATTTTAGTAAGGCTCTTGAGATCGCGCAACAGGTATGCTCAAAGAGTTTTATGGACGGAAACACAAATTTCAACTGATTTTTTGGAGAAAAATAAGTTGAAATTTGTGTTTCCGTCCGAAGAGAATTACTGAGCATACTTGTTGCGCGAATTCCTTGCATTGACTCAGGATAGTTTCTGTTAATAAAACTGAGACTTCGTACATCCCTAATAAATATTCATTTTGTTCTCAAAAAAAACCTTGTCCAGTCCTGTCCTAGTCAATTGCTGGGTTTTAATAACGCCTATCCTATCTATCCCTTCTTTCGCTCTATCTTCAAATCTCCAAAAGCCACACTGATCGTAACCGTAGCGTAATATTCGCTATTCGGTTTAAAAGTTAGCTTCTTGATTTGTGGCGTGTCTTCTTCAAATTCAAATTGCCAAGCATTGGGAACAATGACGTTGCCATGCTGCACGACTAAATCGTGTTGGTGGGTCAAAGGATCAATATTGAAGAGGTTGACATTCGTTTTTTCAGCATTAATATTCAGATCGATCAAGCCTTCACCTGCCCAAAGATTTAAAGTGCCATAATGCGATTCGATGTTGTAGTTCCCAACCACATTGCGCAAATTCAAATCAGATCGACGCGAATAAATATCAAAATTACCAGCTAGTCGATCGCCAAAGACATCTCCAAATCGGGTACGCATTTCTATTGTACCATTGACATTCAATAAGTTAACTGGTCCGAACTCGTTGAAAATACGCAATTGGCTTGCTAGGTTTCGGATGTCTGTTTCCCCAAATTGATTCTTGATGTAGACAGGACATTCTTCGGGTAATTTGATCGTATACCTTGCCTCCATCATTGCTACGGTCGGGGCAGTTTCCTTCTCTTTTACGTAGTTCCGAATGTAAATTTTACGCTTCACTCGATCCAGCAGATAAGCCATTTTTTCGATGTCCCGTTCTGCCACTGCTTGCTCTGGATGCTTTGCAATCAATTCTATTTGCACATAAATCTCTTGTTGCTCCCAGCTTTCCACCAGCACTTCCGCATTTTCCCCCTCCAAATTCACTTCAAAGCCTTCGCTGTAGGGAAAAGTTTTTGTGATTCGCTTGGTAATCACCTGCAATACCTCTTCTTCTTGTCCCATTAGCAAGGAGCAGGACAATAAGAGAAGAAAAAATATTGATATTTGTATTTTCATAAATTAAGTTTGTTGATCTCATTTACCGTAATTGGTCCGATAGTATCGTACCGTGCTGTTTTTACCAACAAGTCAAAATGATCGTTTTCATCTATTCTCAAATGCAAGCACTGGAGTTTTTTGTTGCTTCCTTCACTTAGCATATTGAAAAAGAAAGGAAATAGAAAATCCGCTTCGTATCGCTTCTGTGTTTTGGGCATTGTTAAGCTGATAGGTGGATAATTGGGATTTAGGTAATACTGTTCATCGTAAGTAAAGGTGTAATGATGTCGGTTTTCTCCTGTGAGTATGCCCGCCAAAATTCCATTTCGAAAAACTGCTGCTTTTCTCATCACCATTTATACTTTTCTTACCCGAATAATCAACTCCAAACCCAATACGACCATCAATTTTTCGATGACTTCTACCGTTGGATTGCTAATGCCGCACTCTAGCTTGTAAACTGTATTTTTAGATACTTCTGCTAATTCTGCCAAAACAGCTTGCGTGATACCTAATTCTTTTCGTCTTTTCCTAATAGATCTTCCGATATATTGCTGTAATATTATAATGTGATTTGACTACTATCTACCTTTCCAAACTTGCAAAGCTTTCATCGTCTCTTCATCCGCTCTGATGTTTCTAAGCTCATCCAAATCCGCAGCAATTATTAGGTCTTGATACTCGATTTTTACGTAAAAACTTCCACCATTGAAATTGGATTCATCCGTCTTATTACTTACCACAGTCACTGCTTTCCATTCACTTCCCCCAGCTTTTTTTTTCACTAAATATTCTGCTTTGAAGGGGTAGTTTAAGCTTTCTTCCATGTAAATCGCCCAGCCCATATTGGCTTCTTCGTCTGTGTAGCAGTCTACAGTTATTTCATCGTCAATGATAGCATCAATTTCTTCTTGTGTTAGTTTCATTTGTTTTGATTGACAAGTTTATTCGCTTGCTTGATATTATCTTCTGAAAATTAAATTAAAAACTTCTTTTTTAATTTTCAAAAAGACCTGCGGACAGCAATGATGTTGTTTTTAATGATTTTTGGAAAAAATCATTAAAAACAACATCATTGCTGTCCAAAAGGGCCTACCAAATTGCTAATTTTTATGAAATAAAAATTAGCAATTTGAGAACTAAAGTGTCAACTACTTTTTTAATCCAGATAAACATGTTTTTTGGTTGTAGATAATTTTTTTGCTTGTAAAGTCGATAGGTTTATTGGTAAGTATCTGTAAAGGATTTCATAAAAACGAAGTCTTTCCTTCGCCGCTCTTTGCGCGTGCACTTTAGAGCCACTTGCCTAAGTAATTCATTTCATCCAAGTATTCAATGATGTGACCTCAACCTCAAATCATCTCCACCATTTCTTTCAACACATCCGACCTCTCCTGTTCTATCGCTTTCACCTGATGCACCAAACGCGCTTGATTACCGTATTGCTGCATACTTGCTAAAACCATATTTTTAGCTTCTTCTAATTCGCCTAATTCGGCTTGTAGATTTTGGAAGTTGTCGTTCTCGCATAAAAAAGGGTGTTGTTGGCAAAGTGCTTGCACTTTCACAAAAGCATCTTCATCCTCGTCCCAATCCGCAGTGAGCAAAGCAGGTTGATGTTGTTCCGTAGAATTTTCAACGAGAATCGTTGCTTGATTTTGCTGTGTTTGCCACCAAAAAGTAGCCAGCAGCAATATTGCCAAACCAGCAGCAACTTTTAGCCAAGTGCGTACTCGCATGGGTACACGCCGAGCAGGTAATTGCGCTTCGATTTTGTCCCAAACCGCAGCAGAAGGACGGTAAGTAGGAAGCTGCTGTACCGCTTTTTCTAGCTCCAAATCGCCTTCAATTTTGTCCCAAAGACCCAAAGAAGGACGGTATTGAGGCAATTGTTTAATAGTATGTTTTAATGCGTCCTCACTCATAGCCATATTCTTTTAAAGCAGCGCGTAATTTCTTTTTGGCATAAAATAGTTGGGATTTAGAT
>JBCDKV010000362.1:0-5656 GCA_038746215.1 Bacteroidota bacterium
AACTGAATTTGTTGCTGATGGTACAGGGATTGGTACACTAAAAACGGGTAAACGGGGCAGTGAATTGAAAGTATTAGCCCAGTATTGTAAGGATGGTTCATTACATTTGGTTAATATCGGAATCGGTAAGTACATGAGCAAAGCGGGTTGGGTAGCCTTGTTTGAACCGCTTCGAGAAACATTTAAAGGAGCAGCCGCTAAAGAATTGAGTGTACTGATGGATGGCTGCAAGGCGATTTTAAGTGGGGCGAAAAGTGTACATGAGCGCATCAAAATACAGCGAGATATCTGGCACATCTGCCATCAACTCAAGTATTATATATGGAAAGATAAAGTGAGCAAGCTTCATAAAATTGCGCTGATAAAAAATGTATTCAAAGCCGTAAGCATCACTTGGTATCGTCCTAAAGAAGAATGTTTAGAATTGATGGGGAGTGCCATTTTATTTTGTGATCGACAGCAATATAAGCATTGTCGAAATTATCTAATGGGCTGCTGTGAACATCTATTTACCTTTGAAGAGCAGGAATTGGTTCACGAAAATTCTTCCAAAATGGAGCGAATGATGCGAACGGTTAATCAACGAATGGATATTGGGGTATGGACGGATCAAGGCGCTTTAGCAGTAGCGAAGATCAGATTAGCCTATTTTTACAATGGATTCAGACCAAACATGGCGGCTTAGATAGGAAATAGGGTGCAAATTAGTGCCTGTTCAAATGATTGAGGGCTTAAAAACCAGTTACTTTCTAAAAAATACTCATAGATAAACATATAAAAAATTAACATAGAATTAATCGGAGGCTTGAGCCAGAGATTTTGTACTGCTTTGGAACACACTTTTTCCATATTTTTGGCTAACTCCCCTGTTTGGTTCCTTATCAAAAATTTAACGCTTCTTGCCCTTAAAAATCCTTGGAGCATCCGAAAATCCTCCTTTATAGATTTTCGGATGCGACTGCATGGAATACAAACGAAAATTCGCCCTTTAATCAACCAAACGACATTTTGAGATGCACCTTGCTTCCAATTGGGTTGCTTGCTACTTTTTTAGCTAGCACTATATTCTGACGTAAATGACTGTTAAAATAGCACAACATGATAGCACTACAACAGCAATCCCTCTACAAAACGAAAAGTTACATCAATGGCAAATGGGTGATAGCAAAAGATGGCAAATGCTTTGACGTTATCAATCCCTACACCAAAGAAGTGATTGATCGCCTTCCAGATTTGGGTGCGTCAGATACTCAAACCGCTATTGAACAGGCTCATCAAGCTTTCCAAACTTGGCGGCAATATACCGCCCAAAAAAGAGCCAGAATCCTAAAGCGTTGGTATGAATTGCAGCTAGAGCACCTAGAGGATTTAGCTAAAATACTAACTACGGAACAGGGCAAACCACTGGCAGAAGCCAAAGGAGAAATCAAGTACGGTGCAAGTTTTGTGGAATGGTTCGCCGAAGAAGCCCGTCGAGTGTACGGTGACATAATCCCTGAACACGCCAGCAATAAACGTATCACAGTCATCAAGCAGCCCGTCGGTGTGGTCGGTGCTATCACGCCTTGGAATTTTCCCAGTGCTATGATTACTAGAAAAATTGCGCCTGCGCTGGCGGTGGGCTGCACAGTTGTTTTGAAACCTTCGGAATTGACACCGTTTTCTGCACTGGCCCTAGCAGAATTGGCAGATCAAGCAGGTTTTCCAGCGGGCGTCATCAACATCCTCACCACCAATGATGCCCCTGCGGTAGGTAAAGTATTGACGACGCATCCCAAAGTCAAAAAAATATCTTTCACTGGGTCAACAGCAGTGGGCAAAACGCTGCTCCGACAGTCTGCTGGTACGGTCAAGAGAGTCTCCTTAGAGCTGGGTGGCAATGCTCCTTTCATCGTCTTTGAGGATGCAGATATAGATGCTGCTGTGGAAGGTGCCATGGCTTCTAAATTCAGAAACGCAGGACAAACCTGCATCTGTAGCAATCGCCTATTCGTGCAAGAAACTGTACACGATGAATTTGTGGAAAAATTAGCCGCCGCCATTGCTAAACTGAAACTAGGCAATGGCTTAGACCCGAACGTTAATATTGGTCCACTCATCGAAGCCAAAGCCGTCGATTTTGTGCAAGAAGTAGTAGCAGATGCCAGCCAAAAAGGAGCAAAAATTATCACAGGTGGAAAGGTGATGGATGAGCACGATCTTATCTACGAACCTACGATCCTGACAGGTGCATCAAGTGAGATGCGGGTTTTTCGGGAAGAAATTTTCGGACCCGTCGCGCCAGTATTTCAGTTTAGTACAGAAGAAGAGGTGATTGCCTTAGCGAATGATACTAACTTTGGTCTAGCCTCTTATTTCTACGGGCGCGACTACGCTAGGATTTGGCGAGTCGCAGAAGCACTGGAATACGGTATGGTCGGTATCAATACGGGCATGATTTCTACTAGCGTCGCACCCTTTGGCGGTATCAAAGAAAGTGGTTTTGGACGCGAAGGCTCTAAATATGGTACCGCAGACTTTGTAAATATGAAGTATATGTGTTGGGGGGTATCTTAGAGCTTGTTTGGAGCAGAATTGAACTGTAAATCAGTAGTTCAACTCGCAGCTTTACAAATTAGCATTTAATCAGATATTTCAGGGAATTAAACACTTCCTTTTGTGCAAAAATCACGATCTGTTTGATTTTTTCAAATAAAGTAAATACCTTTATTCAGGTATTTTTTCCTTATTGACTAATTGTTATAACAGATGAAAAGACAAATCAACCTCACTACCTCATTGACCAATGCCGCTTTCTTCCTGCTGCTCCTCTTAAATATTTCTGCTTGTCATTTCCAGAGAGCGGTTAAAAAAACTGCTAAAAATGAAGTAAAAAAAGCAAAAACGCTTTTCCAAAAAGCAAGCAATCACAAAGTTTACGGTACGGGTGCAAAATTCTATCTAGAGCGATTCAAAGTTCAGGACTACCGACAATTTGAGCGTATAGCTTCATTAGATCCTACTTTGGCTTGGCTATCAAGCGACACGATACTTTGTGTCTTGGAGCAAGCGACTGGGCAGTTGTCACATCGCAGTATTCTGAAGCTTTCTCGCTATGACGCAGCACGTTCTGACATTCGTACGTATCGCAACAAATTGCAAGACGACATAGCAGAAAGAATGTATCGACACGGTACGATTCAAGAGTTGCAAGCACTAGAAGCAAATGCGAACTGCTGGTCGGATGGTAAGGTGGATTCTATTCGCACTTTCGTACCCAATAAGTTGGTTAATCCAAACCAAGCAGTCTTTGGGGAAGATATAGATAATCTTTGGGAAGGTACAAATGTCCAATTGCCCAATGAAACTCAAATTCAGGGTGAAAAAGGGCGTTCTTGTTTAGCCATGATAGCAGGTAGTCCTTATCGCATTAGCTACGATGATGCAACAACGATCATTAACGATTATGAGGAAGTGATACGTCCAGAAAACTACCGCACACTCTGGCAGATACAGAAGAATATTTGGGATATTTTTCAGACGCACAATTCTTACTGTGACATGAGCCACCTCAAAGAGAACTATCCCAACACACCTATTGTCAGTGACTGTTGGTACGAAGTGTCACAAGACGTATTCTGCGAAGGCAACCTAAAAAACTTACTGGCTTTTCATCGCAATAATCCCCACACTGCCTTGAATGTAGAAATCTGCAATCAGATTCTGTGTCGTGCAACAATGGATGGTTTGGGCGATGATTTAAGTCCAGCAGAGCAGCAACAGTTAGCCGATATTCGGTCGATGCAAGTCTTGAACGATCAATTGTTTGGCTGTCCAGATCAACTCGACGAAACGGACTTGATCGCTAAGGTGGTAGCACTCACCAAGCAATATCAACATCACAAAGCGGTATACAATCTCGCCGTCGGAACATTAGAGTATTTTGCTAAAAAAGGAGCATTTGAGCAGGCTACCATAGCCCTCAAACAGTTTCGACCGCTATTCCCAGATTCGACAGTTTGTACGCCTAGTTTCTATTTCCAAAATCGCAAGCAAGCCTTTTTTGACTTCTACGAAAAATTGCTAGAAAGAGCAGCGGAAGAACCCGTCATGCCTACATCAATGGATGCTTGGAACACGGAAACACATGACGAATACGCGATGATTTCGTGGGGTGAAACCAATGAGGTCTTCTTTATGAGACGCGATCCAACAGACGGAACGGTAGCAGTTGTTACCTCTAATTTAAAGGAAGGAAAATGGTCGAAGCCCGAAGTAGTGAAAGAACTTTCCGTAGCAGCAGACTTAGTGCCGCTTTCTATCAGCTCGGAAGGTAGATTAATGCTTTTAAAATCGGAGGGGCAGTTGCTGCGTGCTCAACGCTCGCGCATCGGGCATCGTTGGACGAAACCAGAACCCATATCCGCTATTCCACGCTTTGCTGGTGATGCTTGGATCAGTCCAGATGATTCTTTGATGCTTTGGTCTTACTATTCCGTAGCACCTAATGCAGGAGAATTGCCGCTCATCAATTTAGCAGTTAGCACCTTAACACCCGACGGGAGCTACGATAATATGAGGACACTTGGGCCTAGTGTCAATAGAATAGATGCAACAGAAAGTAAGCCAGTCATGGCACTTGGCGGTCGCTTGCTATTCTACGTCTCGGACAGGAAAGATGGCATTGGCATGGAAGACATGTTTAGTATAGATTTGAAAAAGCCGAACGATTGGTTGAGTATGGACACTTCTAAAAATATGGGACTACCTTTGAGTACCATTTGGGAAGATTTTGGGATTAGCCATTTTTCAGAATATACGGGTCATGCCTATTTTCATCGCCTTGATCCCTGTTCAGAAAGCTTAGATATTTGGTACATCAAACCAAGCCCTGAATCCTTGCCAGATGATATTCTACGTTTGGCAGGTGTCGTTTTAGATGAAAACGGGAAAACGGTAACGGGTGGCTACATGGAGTTTACTCCAAATTTTCAGCTTGATATTCACAAGCAACTAATTTCTCCAACGGGTACGTATAATTACACGGTGAAGGATAGCACGGAAGTCGTTCGTTTGTTCCCGGTTGTGCCGGGCTATTACACCAAGCAGGGTGTAGTTCATCATCTAGCCACGACTAAAGCGGGTGAAATTATCAGGGATACCTTCCGACTGGAGTCTTTCGACTATATTCGGCGCAATTTAAAATTGACACAAGCTACCTTTTTCAACAAGACAGCTATTTTTGATCGTCCAGATAGAATCTATCCACAAGTGGTCGATTTGGCTAAAAAAGCAAGGCGCATGGGAGCGGAAATAGTCCTGATTGGACATACCGATAACAGTGGATCAGCAGATGATAATCAGCAACTTTCACTGGATCGCGCACAAGCCGTGAAAGACTTTCTTGTTGAAAAAGTAGGTTTTCCGAAAGAGAAGATCAGTGTACAGGGGATGGGCGCTAAAAAGCCAATTTGCAGCAACGCAACCGAAGCAGGTAGACGTTGCAACCGAAGAGTAGAAGTGGTGTTTAATATGCCTGACTTAAACGAGCGATAGCAGAATGCTGATACTTTTATCGCTTTAATAATGTTATTAGATTATGGCGATAAAACTCATACTAGATACCGACCCAGGCGTGGATGATGCTATGGCAATTGAATTTGCGCTGAATGCGAAA
>JBCDKV010000363.1:0-5654 GCA_038746215.1 Bacteroidota bacterium
GACTGGACTAACAGAAAGTTCAATATATTGGGCTTGCAGGAAATTTTAAACAACACTCGAGACAAGTCCAATAAAGCTCCTAAGATCGTGCAACAAGTATGCTCAAAGATTTTTTGTGGACGGAAACACAAATTTCAACTTATTTTTTTATAAAAAATAAGTTGAAATTTGTGTTTCCGCCCGAAGAGACTTGCTAAGCATACTTGTTGCGCGATTTTCTGGCATTGACTTGGGCTGCTCTCAAGGAAAATGTTAAGGAAAACAGGATTTCGTACAAGTATAAACATATATTATCTATGATTTTAAGCGAACATACTTTACCCTAGAAATTAAACAACACTTTTCTATATTTGCATCCCGACTTATTGCTGTTCAAAAGGCATTTAAAAAACGCTATTCCTAGCATGAAACAATACCACGAACTTTTACAACATATATTGGAAAACGGTGTAGATAAAGGTGACCGAACAGGGACTGGAACACGCAGCGTCTTTGGCTATCAGATGCGCTTCGATTTACAGGCTGGTTTTCCAATGGTGACTACCAAGAAGCTACATTTGAAGTCGATTATCTACGAATTGCTTTGGTTTTTAAAAGGCGATACAAATGTAAAGTATTTGCAGGAAAATGGAGTGCGGATATGGAACGAATGGGCAGATGAACATGGAGATTTGGGACCAGTTTACGGGAAGCAGTGGATCAATTGGGAAGCAGGCGATGGTTCGACCATCAATCAGATCGCACGAGCCGTAGAAACCATTAACAACAATCCAAATTCCAGAAGAATGATTGTCAATGCATGGAATGTCAGCGACTTAGGAAAAATGGCATTGACACCTTGCCACGCACTCTTTCAATTCTATGTCGCCAATGGGAAACTGTCCTGCCAACTCTACCAACGCTCTGCCGATGTCTTTTTGGGTGTGCCTTTCAATATCGCTTCTTATGCTTTATTGACGATGATGATGGCACAGGTTTGCGATTTAGAAGCAGGTGATTTTGTTCATACGTTTGGAGATGTTCACTTGTATAATAATCATTTCGAGCAGGCTCAATTGCAGCTTACTCGTGCTATTCGTCCTTTGCCCGAAATGCGTATGAATCCAACAGTGAAAGACATTTTTGCTTTCGAGTACGAAGATTTTGAATTGCTGAATTATGATCCGCATCCACGTATTAGAGCCAAAGTGGCAGTTTAGGAAGGACAGAATAATAACTGATGCGAATAACTGGTAAAATACTCCATTCTATGGTAATAATAGCTTTGCTAAACTTTTGAAATTTGTGTTTCCGTCCGAAGAGAATTGCGGAGCATACTTGTTGCTCAATTTATGAATATTGACCTGAACTATATCTGAGGCAAATGTCAGGAAAAATGAGATTTGTACAGTCGTTATTCGCATTACTGAATGATTTGGATTTACCAAAAACCCTTTTGAGCTTAGCTTGTTCCAACCCTACTCTAAACAAGCTTTAAAAATTGAATTTATATGATTGTCTCTGCCATTGCAGCCATGTCTAGAAACCGAGTGATTGGAAAAGATCAAGATTTGCCTTGGCATATGCCAGGCGATTTGAAATTCTTTAAAAAGACGACGCTCCATCATCACGTCATTATGGGGCGCGGCACTTTTGAGCCTGCCCGTAGACCACTACCCAAACGCACCAACATCATCTTGACTCGTGATCCTTACTATGTTGCATCGGGCGTCATCATTGCGCATAGCATAGCGGAGAGTTTGCAGATAGCAAAAGATAACGGCGAAACCGAAGCTTTCATTTGTGGTGGCGGACACATCTACGAGCAATCTATTCCACTTTGGGACAAATTATATTTGACGGAAATTGACACGATCATTGAAGATGGCGACGCTTTTTTCCCCGAATTTGATCGCTCCCAGTTTAATCTGACTTCGGAGGAACACTTCAAAGCGGATGAGAAAAATCCTTTTAATTATAGTATTTTGATTTATGAGCGAAAGTGAAGGCTCAGGTGATCGGTAAGTCTTTAGGATTGCTGAGCATATACTTAGAATTGCCAAGCGTATACTGGAATACATCGGCAAAGCCGCTGTCATAGGGTATCGATTGCTTATGGGATATAAAAATAGGGATATGCAAAGTTTGGGTGCATCTTAAAATGTCGTTTTATTCACGGGGTGACTACCAAAACTGTTGAAGTACCCCTAAAGACAGCGGGAAAGTCACCCCGTGAATTACTCCTGTTCGACAAAATGAGTTACTCTCCAAAGTTTTGAGCTGTGCTTGGAACAAATCCTAGTAAGGCCCTTGAGATCGCACAACAAGTATGCCCAAAGGTTTTTATGGACGGAAACACAAATATTCAGTTATTTTTTTTAGGAAAAA
Organism: Bacteroidota bacterium; assembly: GCA_038746215.1. GTDB lineage: Bacteria > Bacteroidota > Bacteroidia > Chitinophagales > Saprospiraceae > JAAUTG01. Next base: position 2,368 of record JBCDKV010000363.1, read on the forward strand.
TAGCTGAACATTTGTGTTTCCGTCCGAAGAGAATTATTGAGCATACTTGTTGCGCGATTTTCTGATATTGACTCAGGTGATTTTCTGTTAAGTGATCCGTTGCTAACAATTTTGCCGTTCGTTTCTGATGATAGCGTGCTAGCCGAATCATCATACAATCAAATCACTAAAAACAAAAATGAATCTTTCTATAAAGTGAAGTCTCCCCAAATTTTTGCAAGGCTTCATTTGATGAATAGTAAGGAATGGTACGTAAATAAATTTACAGACTTTACTTTTTCGCCAACAACTCCGTCAACAACTGCTTTGCCTCCTTTGGATTAATTTTAGTTTTGGATTGCTTCATCAATGCGCCCATAAAAAAGCCGATCAATCCTTTTTTTCCTTTTTGATAAGCCTTCACTTTATCGGGATATTGTGCCATCACTTGTTCCACCATACTCAGCAATAAGTCGTTATCCTTGGATTGTAATAGGTTCATTTGTGCCGCCAAATCAGCAGCTTTAACCTTCGGCTTTTGCAGCATCGCAGGAAATAACTGCTGATAAGCAACGCTATTGCTGATTTGCTCGCTTTGTATCAATTCAATCAACGCCAATAGATTCGCTTTGGTAATGGGAAAGTCTTGAATAGATAGATGCGCCTGCTTTAAGTGGGGAATAATCTTATTGATAATGAGGTTGGCAATGGCTTTATGGTGTTTGCTAGACTCAAACAAGCCTTGTGCGAATAGGGCGATCTGCTTTTCTTCTGTCAATAATTGCGCATCGTAGGTAGAAAGCTGGTATTGGATTGTGAAGTTTTCAAATAATACCCACGGTAGGGGCGGCAATGCACTTTTGATTTTTTGTACTTGCGTTTCCGTCAACTTCACAGGCGGTAAATCAGGCTCAGGGAAGTAGCGATAATCGTGTGCATCCTCCTTAGACCGTAGGGGAGCGGTCGTGCCAGAAACGGGGTCAAAATTTAGGGTTTGCTGTAAGACTTCACCGCCCGCTTCGATGAGTTCAATTTGTCTTTTGCGCTCGAATTCAATCGCTTTCCTTGCAAAACGCATCGAATTCAAATTTTTCACCTCACAGCGTTGTCCGAGTTGAGTCGCTCCTTTTAAACGTACCGAAATATTACAATCGCAACGCAAAGAAGCTTGCTCCATATTGCCATCGGAAATCTCCAAATAGCGCACCAATTGGCGCATCGTACTCATAAAAGCATCGACTTCGTCGGCAGAGCGTAAATCTGGCTCGGATACGATTTCTAGTAGCGGCGTACCAGCACGATTGAGGTCAATCAAAGAATGCTTAGGATCGAGATCGTGGATGGATTTCCCCGCGTCTTCTTCCATGTGGATGTGATGGATACGAATGTGGCGCAGCGCACCATTTACTCGAATCGGCAGCGTCCCACCTACGCAAATTGGTAAGCGATCCTGAGTGATTTGATAGCCCTTGGGTAAATCCGCATAGAAATAATTCTTCCGATCAAAACGATTTTCTAAACTAATTTTCGATCCCAAAGCTAATCCCAGTCGCACCGCAAATTGGATTTGTTGATGATTCGCCTTGGGGAGTGTACCTGGATAGGCCAGGGAAATCGTACTGATGTGGGTATTAGGATTCGCGCCGAATGCAATGGCATCGCCACAGAACGCCTTGCTTTGCGTCGCCAATTGCACATGCGTTTCTAAACCAATGACTGTTTCGTATTTATCGTACATAACTGTTTGGTGAGATTGTGGAAGTGTTGAGTTGATAAATTGTTGAGTTGTCAAATTATTGAATTACTATTAGGCTTGTACGAAGTTTTGAGCAATGCTTGAATAAATCTTAGTGAAGCCTCTGAGATCACGCAACAAGTATGCCAAAAGGTTTTTATGGACGGAAACACAAATTTCAACTTATTTTTTGGAGAAAAATAAGTTGAAATTTGTGTTTCCGTCCGAAGAAACTTACTGAGCATACTTGTTGCTCAATTTTCTTGCATTGACTCAAGCTGCTTCCAAGTAAAATGTTAACACAACTGAGACTTCGTACAGCCTTAAATTATACTGTAAACGGGATGAATCTATGCAAACGAATATACCTGTTTAGCTGTTTAAATTGTTTATTCGTTGAACGGCAATGCGTTGATCCTAAGCGCATTAAACGAATAAACAGTTCAACAAATCAACAAAAATGGAACTGCACTTTTTTATCCCATACGCAGTATACAATTGTCAATTAAGACCAAACCTACTCTGTCCGATACGGCATTCGCGCCATAATCGAACGCCCTAGCGTCAGTTCATCCGCATACTCCAATTCACCACCAAACGAAATTCCACGTGCGATAGTACTCATTTTTACTGGCATATCTTTCAACTTTTTCGCAATGTAGAATGCGGTCGTATCACCTTCTATTGTTGGACTAATTGCTAGAATAACTTCCTGCGTTTCCTCTTTTGCTGCTCGTTCTACCAAACCTGTGATGTGCAAATCATTCGGTCCAATTCCTTCAATCGGTGAAATGACACCACCCAACACATGATACAAACCTCGATACTGCCCCGTCGCTTCTATCGCCAACACATCGCGTATGCTTTCTACGACACAAATCACTTCGCGTTTTCGTCGCAAATCGCTGCAAATACTACACACTTTCTGATCGGCGATGTTGTTACAGATTTGGCAGTGCTGAATGTTTTGCCGCATCTTCAAAATCGCATCCGTCAACTGTTCGGTTACCAACTGATCTTGATTGATTAGATGCAACACCAATCGCAATGCTGTCTTTTTCCCGATGCTGGGCAGACTCGCAAAAGCTTCTACGGCAGATTCTATAAGTTTGGAAGAAAAATTCATTTACTTTTTTGGCGAAGGTAGGGAGAAATGTAGAAACTACGGGTTTCTTCGCGCATGTTTAAATTTTATCGTTCTGGTAACCAATATTTTACGAACTTAGCTTTAAAAAAAATTATTCATGCATCCAGATATGCTTACCAATTTTTGCTACACTACTGGACAAAACACAAATTGAAACACTAAGGACACTTAGAAACACTAAGAAAAGCGGCTAGTGTAGCTATGTAATCTGCTTCTCTTTTGTTCTATAATCCAAAATGTCTAGTAGTCTAAATTTTTGCTTTGTCAAAACTGAAAACGATTGATAATCAGTTAAATAAATTGGCACTCCAAGATTTATTATGGGTCGCGCTCTACTGGTTAAGAAGTTAATTATGTCGTAATACAAAATGACTACAAAATCATTCAAATTAGACCGTTTTTATTATTGAAAGCGAATAATATGCA
>JBCDKV010000364.1:0-5653 GCA_038746215.1 Bacteroidota bacterium
AACCCCAAAGTAAGTACGCCAGCGGAAGCTGTGGCTTCGGGCAAGCCTGTGATGTATGTGCAGGGCAATATACACGCTGGAGAAGTAGAAGGCAAAGAAATCATGTTGATGCTGATGCGTGAAATTTTATTGGATGATAAGCAATATTTGCTCGATAACCAAATTCTTCTTTTTGCGCCCATATTCAATGCAGATTCCAATGATAAGATGGAAAAAGGCATACGACCTTCGCAAGAAGATAGCCCTGTAGAAGTGGGACTTCGAGCCAACAGTCAAGGCTTAGACCTTAATCGAGATGGCATTAAAATGGAAGGTCTTGAGACGCAAGCGCTCATGAAAAATGTGCTTTTAAAATGGGATCCTGAAATGCTGGTGGACTTGCACACCACCAACGGCACTTGGCATGGCTACGGACTTACCTATGCACCGAGTTATCATTATGCCGGCGAAAAAGCACCTTACAATTTCACTTGGGAAGAATTGCTGCCTACTGTCACAGATGCCGCAAAAGAAAAGCACGATGTTCATTTGGGACCTTACGGCTATCATTCTGTGAATCGTGGCTGGCCGCCCAAAGCCATTGTCACTTATAACCATCATCCCAGATATTTAGTCAACCAAATGGGACTCAGAAATCGAGTTGGTATTCTAAGTGAATCCTTTGCCCACGATCGGTTCTACAAACGCATGCACAGCAACTATGCCTTCTTGCTGGAAATACTGGAATATACCAATCAGCACGGCAAAAAAATGGCAGCCATCAATGCGCAAGCAGAAAAAGATGCGATTGAAAATGTACTCCAAAATGCAGGCAAAGCGACCAAAGGCGTTCGATTCAAAAAAGCACCGCTGGAGCAAAAAATAGCCCAATATAGAACCTACGATTACACGCCCTACACCAATGAAAAGGGCGAGACGAAATATGTTCGATCTGGGCGAATCATCGAAGTGCCCAACGTGGAAAACTATTCCAAATTTGAGCCAACTGTCCTGAGCCGATTGCCGAGAGGGTACTTGCTGCCTCAATCCATGCAGCCCATTGTAGAACATTTACAGCAACATGGCATCAAAGTAACTCAATTGGACAAAGCTCAAAAAGCAGTTGGAGAAGTGTTTCTGGTTGATAGCTTAATTCAGTCGTCTAGGCAATTTGAAGGGCATTTCATGGCGACTGTAGAAGGGCAGTTTGTACCTGCCACCAAAAAATTCAAAAAAGGCGATTATTGGATTGATATGGCGCAGCCCTTAACTAACCTTATCTTTTACATGCTGGAACCTCAATCCGATGATGGCTTAGTCAACTGGAATTTCTTCGATGAGTATCTTATCAAAAAAGGCGTCGAAAAGCAGCCAGTGGAGTTTCCGGTTTTTAAGTATTATGAGTTGAAGTAAAAGGCTCAATTTTATTAGGGTAATTCTATCTCTGATCACCGAAATATTCCACGCTCTCATATCCCCTAATTACTTTACACCGTGCTGCGATATACCATCGTTCCGCTAGTTGCCCATACGCCAAAAGCAGGTGCTGAACCTACGATCTTGGCAGCAAGCCATAGGAGAAGCAGAGAGCGGTGGCTATTTTGGATCAACGGGATTCAGTGAATTTAGAGCTTGTTTGGAGTATTATCTTCCTGAAAACCAATATTTCACGAACCTGACTTTGAAAACAATTGCTCGTTTATCTCGATAAAGTCGCTATTATTTGCTTTGTCAGAACCGTAAACTATTAATTTACAGTTCAATCCTACTCCAAACAAGCTCTAAAGGAGCGGCTGGCAAGGCCACTCATACCAGCTTATCGAAAGAGGAAGCGATTGCCAAACGGCTTTGGGAAGGTTCTGAGCAATTGGTTGGCTTTGAGTATTTGTGAGGGGGCTAGTCAGTTATTAAAATCTGGTACTTATCGGAGATACCACGATGCGGCAAGTGTCCCACGTTCATCAAAATAAAAGACGAAATTCGATCGTCTCGGCTTACAACCGATGATGCCATACGCTCATCAAGTACAGCAACGGAACTCTAAAAAAAACGATGCTTATAAAGCAAAAGCAAAGCAGTGAGTATATCAAAAGAATGGGTGCATCTCAAAATGTCGTTTTGTTGATTAAAGGACGAATTTTCGTTTGTATTTCATGCAGTCGCATCCGAAAATCCTCCTTCGTAGATTTTCGGATGCTCCAAGGGTTTTTTAAGGGCAAGAAGCGTTAAAGTTTTAACGCTTCTTGCCCTTAAAATCCCCCTAGCAGAAAGTTTTTCACCTTTGAAAAAAACTTTCTGCGACATCTTGAGATGCGCCCAAAAGAATAAACTTGCGCTTTTCTATTTCATAATGAGTATGATAGACAATTTATTCAACAACCATCACGACCATGCCAAGCTTAACCATCATCAAGGCAGGACTCATGAGCAGCATTCAAGATAGCGGTCGAAAGGGATGGATGTACTATGCAATACCTCGTTCTGGTGCGATGGATACACGGACAGCAACACAAGCACTGGAATTGTTGGGCAAAAATTGGAGTGATCCTGTTCTAGAATGTACTGGTATTGCGCCATATTTATGTTTTCATCAGCCCACGACTATTGCGCTATCTGGTGCTGATTTTGGTTGGGTGCTAAACGGGGAAAAGATACCAATAAATCGATGTATTGAAGTCCCTACCAACAGCATGTTGAAAGGCAAAGGAGCTAAAAATGGATGGAGGGGCTATCTTGCTATTCAAGGTAAGTTGAAGCTGCCGATGGCTTATGGCTCTTTTGCGACCTACGCACCTGCTCAAATTGGAGGCTATGAAGGGCGTTATCTACGAGCAGGAGATATACTCGAATGGGAGGAGGAAAAAAACGTAGCCCCAATCCATTGTTTGACTACACCAACGATTGAATCTAGTCGCATTCCCATCCGAAAAGGTCCAGAATTTAGCTATTTGGAAGCATCTGCCCAGCAGCTACTAACGACGACCAACTACAAAATTAGTACCGATAGTAACCGCATGGGCATACGCTTATCAGGTGTGCCGCTACAAGCAAGTACTTATCAACTAAAGCACAGCCTACCCATCTTGGCAGGATTCATTCAACTCCCACCTAGCGGCTTACCGATCATTATTTTACAGGATGGACAAATTTCAGGAGGCTATCCCCGCATTGCGTACGTACCACCTCGTTTTTTAGGTACTTTAAGCCAGATACCACTCGGCGGAAGCCTACAATTTGAACTCATTTCCTAGTTGCTATGCAACTTAAATCTGAAATTGCCTGTTTTTTTTGAGCTTAGCAATGCAAACAAAATTAACATGTCACTTTCACATATACCACATTCCCTCTTCTTATTACTCAGCTTGCTGTTGTTGGCTTCTTGTGCTAATTATAAGCTCAATTATTTACCAGAAGCAGAAAACTGGAGGGAAAACACGCCTGCCGACAGTCTGAAATTACGCCATAGTATTTATCTAGTCGGTGATGTGGGAGGAATAGCGGAAGAAGACGATTTTTGGATGTCCTTTCAGCATACGCTAGCGCAAGCTCCGAAAGCGAGTACCGTCGTTTTTTTAGGAGATAACCTTTATCCATCTGGAATGCCACCAAAATCGGATGAAAAAGCACGAAAGCAGTCGGAAGAACAGCTAGACGTTCAACTAAATTTGCTGAAAGACTACAAAGGGCAAGTCCTATTTGTTCCTGGCAATCACGATTGGACGAAATACGGGCTGGAAGGATTAAAACGCCAAGAAAAATACATTGAGCATAAGCTGGAAGACATGCACGATCTCAGCGGCAAACAAGCAAAACACACCTTTCTACCAGATGATGGTTGTAGTGGCCCAGAGGTCGTAGAAATTAACGATCAATTGGTTATCATTGCCATTGATTCGGAATGGTGGTTGGAGGATTGGGACGAGCATATAGAGATCAATACAGATTGTGAACACCGCAATCGGGAAAGCTTTTTGTACTACTTTGAAGAAGCCCTTCGTAAGTATCGCACTCGCAATGTTGTGGTGGTTATGCACCATCCTATCTATTCCAACGGCTCACACGGAGGCTATTTAACTGCAAAAGAACACCTTTTCCCATTTACCCAATACTTCAAACGTGGCTATATTCCCTTTCCTGTCATCGGTTCGCTAGGGTCACTTGTACGAAAACTTGGATTGATTAAGCAGGATTTAGGACATCCACTGTATAAAGATTTGAGAACTGGCTTAGTTGGAGCAGCGAGTAAAAATGGCAGCTATATCTTTGCCGCTGGACACGAACACAATTTGCAGTATTGGGAAAAAGAAGAGCAGTCCTTCATTGTTAGTGGTTCGGGCGTAAAAACAAATGCGGTAAAAGCAGGTGATGAAAGCCTATTTGCTTACGCTAGAAAGGGTTTCGCTAGATTAGATTTCTACGAAGATGGCTCCGCTTGGGTGAATTTTATAGTGCCAGACCCAATGGGTAGGATTAGTCAAAATACGGGTTTAGTATTTAGGCATCAGGTCAAAGGTAAGCTCGAAATTTTAGAAGAATACGAAGAAGCAGACATCCAGCCATTTGAAGATAGCATAACCGTCAAATCTGTTCCCCCTACTACAACGCCCGTCAGAAACGTAAGTAAATTAGCAAAACCAGTAGCTGGTCAACACTATCGAAGCATCTATTCCCAAATCTACGATTTTCCTACCTTAAATCTGGAGACTTTTGCGGGTGGCGTTCGTCCAGTCAAAATGGGTGGCGGACGACAGACCAATTCCTTGCGCCTAGAAGCCAAAGATGGCAAGCAGTACGCCATGCGCGCACTTACCAAGGACGCTAGCCGGTTGTTGCCTTATCCACTCAATGAAATTTCCTTTGCTCAATTGGTAGCGCAAGATGTGTTCTTGGCTACTCATCCCTTTGGCGCTTTAGCCATTCCACCCTTGGCAGATGCAGCGAAAGTCTATCACACGAACCCGAATTTGTATTACATTCCAAAGCAACCTGCCTTGGAGAAATACAATGCTTTTTTTGGGGATGAAGTCTACTTGATCGAGGAACGTCCCGACGATGATCGGAGCGATATTGCCAGTTTTGGACACTCCACAGATATTATCAGTACGCCTAAACTGATAGACCGATTGGGTAACAATAAACGCCACAAAGTAGAACAGGATTGGGTAGTCAGGGCTAGGCTATTTGATTTAGTGATCGGCGATTGGGATCGACACGATGACCAATGGCGTTGGGCGAGCTTTGGGGGAGAAGAAAAGGATGGTATCAAAACCTATCGCCCCATTCCCAGAGACCGCGATCAGGTTTTTCCCAACTACGACGGCTTATTGGTAGCCATTGCCCGCTTTAGCCAACCCATTCTAAAACAACTTTCACCTTATCAAGAAAACATTAAAGCTATCAAATGGGCAGTCTACAACGCGAGACATTTTGACGGTTCTTTTCTCAACGAGTTAACTTGGGAAGATTGGAAACGGGAAGTTCAGTTTTTGCAGGACAATTTGAGTGATGCGGTCATCGACGCTGCTTTTGCAAGCGTCAGTGATACTCAAAACAACGATTTGCAATTTGAAAAAATCGCAGCGACCATGAAAAAACGACGCGACAATCTCCTAGATTTTGCGCGACGATTTTATCTACTGACCGCAAAAAAGGTGGATATTACGGGAACGAATGA
>JBCDKV010000365.1:0-5650 GCA_038746215.1 Bacteroidota bacterium
GAGCATACTTGTTGCTCAATTTTCTTGCATTGGCTCAGGCTGTTTCCCAGTAAAATGTTAACAAAGCTGAGACTTCATACAGCCCTAATAATTAATTGCTTATGTAAAAATAAAAGATGCCACTCTTTTAACGGAACGGGAATATATTGTCGCTAGAAGACGCTTACATCGATATGAGGTTGCGTTGAAAGTGCTGTATATGCTCTAATCTCTAGTAAATCGCAAACCAATGTTAATACCCGCAAAAAACTGAAATAGATCGCTAAAATCGTCATCCATCACATTATCATTGATGATATGATCTCCATCTACATTGGGGGTGTAGCGTGCATTGACGAGTGGTGTGAGCGTCAAAAAATCGGAAACGCCAATGTCAAAACCAACTCCTCCGCCAAGTGCTGGCTTCCATTCTGATCTTGCTACTGCTCTAATTTCGCTGCCTAATCTTCGCGTTACTTCCGTTTGTACGTTTTCCACACCTGGCGACAACAGCAAGAAAAACCCTTTTTTGAAAGTTTCGTTCTGCTTAGAGAAAGTTGGGCAGTTGCAATCATTGATAAAATCAAATGGATAGATACGAGTATGTAAAAATCCACCAAATAAATTAGCGTCGTAATTGGTTTGATTGGTAGACACATCATTCCCAATTTGAGTTCCGTAATTAGCATATTCAATGCTGGGGAAAAACTCTACGCGTACTTTTTTTAGTCGCAACCAGTAATTGATGCCTACTCTGCTACCACTGACAAACAATTGATTGTTTAATCCAAATTCTTGTTGAAATTCAAATTCCCAGTCTGGTGCTTCCATACTAGTGTAGCCAGCCGTGATACCGATTTGTGCAGTAGCCAACGTACAAATGCTAATGAATAGCCATAAAAAGAGTGCTTTTTTCATACTTTTGTTGAGTTGTGGTAAAGGTGATGTTTGAAACAATCTTATAACGCAGCTTGTGTTAAAGAATTATTAAGTAACTATAATTTCCCATGTATAAGTAGCAATATAAAAAGGCTCATTTCGAGCCCTACTAAAAAAATTGTACAAGCCTAATCTCAAATCCATCGTTTGTAAGTACTCAATACGTCTAACTTTTTGTCAGAATCAGGATTCACAGGATGAGAGGATTCACGGGATTTTCCAAACAAGACGCATATCATCTCATTTGGAAGGCTACGTGCTTAGTAACGATCAAATAATAACTTCCCGATTTATGACGGCATCTTTTGTCCTGCTACTGCGTTGAAAAGCCTCGCCAGCCAAAAGGATTCCTGCGTTTTTCGCCTTGTATCAGAACAAAATCTGCTCGGTCAAAATGTGGAACTTATTTTTTGTCCGTTACTTAGTGATCCTGAAAATCAATAAATCCTGAAAATCCTGATTCTGACAGATTGAGTACTTACCATCATCTCACATAACAGTAACTGAATGAATATACAAAACCACTTTTTCAAAGATTTGAAAGTGATTGAATTGGCTAGTGTCTTGGCAGGTCCAGCAGTGGGTATGTTTTTTGCTGAACTCGGTGCAACGGTGATAAAAATTGAGAATAAGGCAAAGGGTGGAGATATTACTAGGCAGTGGAAACTGGATCGCGAGCAAAAGGAAATGTCCACTTCTGCCTATTACCGCAGCGTCAATTGGGGAAAAACACAACTGTTCTTGGATTTAAAACAGCCAGCAGATCGAGCAGCACTGTACGCTTTAGTCCAAACAGCCGATATAGTCGTAAGTAACTTTAAACCTAGGTCAGCACAACAATTGGGCATCGCCTATGAAGATTTAAAAGCGCTAAATGAGCAACTTATTTTCGCACAACTGACTGCCTTTGGACTGGCAAGTAGTCGATTGGGATTCGATGTGGTATTGCAGGCAGAAGCAGGTTTTATGCATATGAATGGTGAAGCCGACGGCAAAGCGGTAAAAATGCCTGTCGCGCTGATTGATTTATTAGCTGCGCATCAACTAAAAGAAGGAATCTTAGTGGCTTTGTTGCAGCGTTTCAAAACGGGCAAAGGTAGCTTCATTCATGTCTCTTTACTAGAAGCAGCCATCGCATCCCTCGCCAATCAAGCTACCAATTGGCTGATCGCGCAACACATTCCCGAACGTATGGGAAGTCAACACCCAAACATTGCACCTTATGGCGATATTTTTCATACCAAAGATCAAAAAGCAATCGTCATCGCCGTGGGAACAGATCGGCAGTTCTCATCACTTTGTGCCTTATTGGATGTTGAGGACTTGGCAAAGCAAACGGATTTCAAGACCAATACTATGCGGGTAAAAAATAGAGCTGCTTTACGCGATCACCTACAAATAGCTTTTCAGTATCACAACTTCGAGCAACTCATGCCCCAGCTTCATCAGGCGGGCATTCCCGCTGGCCAAATTCGCAATATGCAAGAGGTTTTTCAGCAAGAAATGGCTCAAAATATGCTCTTGAAGTATGAAGATGGGCAAGCTTGTGTGAAAAGTATTGCTTTTAGTGTGGAAAGTTAGCGGTCAAGTCCTCAATTTTTGCTCACAAAATAGACTTTGCTGATTATTTGACATTATTCTTTGAAAACAAAATGGAAAATTCATTTTTGTTTTGTTCTAATCATACGCAAAGTGTTGAGCAACGCTCGAAATGAATACTCGCACAAAAAGAAAAATTTAACCGAACTAAATTTATGGATACACCACTATATGTATTTGAAGCAGATGCTTCCAAAGAATGGCTTCAGCTTAGCATCGCTATGGTATCGACAGTTTTGATGATTGCCGCTTTTTTGTGGCTAAAGTCAAGGGAAGTCGCCTTTGAAAAGCGTAATTTGCAGCGAACTGGACAGATGCTACTGGGATTTGGACTCATCATTTCTATTGGGTCTATTTTTGGGGTAAGCTGGCGGTTGACTCAATTAGGAGATGTGGAAGTTTATAAAGATCGACTCGTTTCCAGCTACGGAACGGTGCCTTATCAAGATTTGAAAGTTGTGTTTTTGCATACGGGTTATGAAAATTCGCTCATTTCACAGACCACCAAACTGGATACGACGCTACTCGCTTATTTCGAGGAAAAAATCGGTCGATCTTACGTTTTCTCAGAAGAGCATTATGATGTGGAACAAATGGTGTTCAGCGTTCGTCCTATTTTAGATTCTTTGCAGGCTAAGTAACACAATATACTAACAGATCAAACCTTTTTGAGTATAAGGACATCTAACTACTAAGCAACAAATTAAATAAATCAACAACAAATATGAGATATTTGACCTTTGGGGTAATATTTTGCCTCTTATTAACCGCTTGTAATACTTCCAAAAATACCCTCACCTTTCCGGCTATAGAAGAACGTACCATGGATACTTTGGTGGTGACAGCAGCACCAGTATCACCAGATGAAGACGAAGCCCTCTTGGAAGAGATTTCAGCCGAAGACTACGAGTTACCTACTTTCAATCCCAGTGCAAAGCGCACTTTTGACCTGCTGCACACCAAGCTTGATGTGCGCTTCAATTGGGAAAAAGAGCAAGTGATTGGAAAAGCTAATTTGATTTTAAAACCCTATTTCTACGCCACCAATGAATTAGTATTGGATGCCAAGAATTTTGAGTTCAATAGCGTCAAAGAAGCTGGGAAAAAAGACGAGCTAAAATACACCTACGATGGACAGCAGATCACTATTGATTTGGGTCGAGAATTGACGAGAACGGATAGCGTTGAAATTTTTATTGATTATGTCGCAACGCCCGCTGCTTCGGGTGGCAGTGCTGCGATCACTTCCGACAAAGGTTTATTTTTCATCAATTCGAGTGGAGAAGAGGATAAACCACAACAAATTTGGACACAAGGCGAGACAGAACACAATTCACGCTGGTTTCCGACCATTGACAAGCCCAACGAGCGCACCACGCAAGAAATTTACTTAACCGTTGAAGACCGCTTCCGTACACTGTCGAATGGGTTGCTAATCTCTTCGGAAAAAAATGAAGACGGCACGCGAACAGATTATTGGAAGATGGATCAGCCGCATGCACCATACTTATTCATGGTAGCAATTGGAGAGTTCGCAGTCGTACAGGAGCGCTGGAATGAAATGCTGCTAGAATACTACGTAGAACCTGAATACAGAGAAGTTGCCAAACAAATCTTTCCATATACGCCCGATATGTTGAGTTATTTTTCTGATATTCTAGGCGTGAAATACCCTTGGCAAAAGTATTCGCAAGTAGTGGTGAGAGACTATGTTTCTGGTGCGATGGAAAATACGACAGCAGTAATTTTTGGGGAGTTCATGCAGGGCGATGCTGAATTTTTGAAGGATAATTTGACCAATGAAAAAATCGTCGCCCACGAAATGTTTCACCACTGGTTTGGGGATTATGTGACCTGCGAAAGCTGGGCGAACTTGACGATGAACGAAGGCTTCGCCAATTATAGCGAATACCTTTGGTTAGAGAAAAAGCACGGACGCGACGAAGCAGATTATCATTGGTTGCAAGAGTTGAGGGGTTATCTGGCGCAGGGTAGTATTCATCCCTTGATTTACTACGGCTACAACGACAAAGAAGATATGTTTGACCAGCACAGCTACAACAAAGGTGGTTTGGTGCTGCATATGCTACGCAATTACGTAGGTGACGAAGCCTTTTTTGCTGCGTTAAACCTATATTTGACCCGCAATGCCTACACCGCAGTGGAAGCAGATGAGTTGCGGTTAGCCTTTGAGGATATCACGGGGGAAGATTGGATCTGGTTTTTCGATCAGTGGTATCACAATCAAGGGCATCCACAATTGAACATCAACTACGAATACGACGAAATTGGTAAGAAAGCCATTGTCATGCTGGAACAGACACAGGATGCCAGCGAGATGCCTGGCGTATTTCAGATGCCTGTGACCATTGATATTTATACGGGTAGTGGAAAACCCATGAGAAAGACCGTTTTTGTCAACGAGCGGGTACAAAATTTTGAATTTGAAGTAGATGCGAAACCTGCACTAATCAATTTTAATGCAGATCGAACGCTGTTGGCAGAGATAGAAGAAAACAAATCGGAAGCAGAATATGTGTTCCAATACAACAATGCACCGCTGTTCATGGATCGCTACGAAGCCTTACAAGCAGTGGCGGAATCAGAATCGCCCGAAGTAGCAGCTATGTTCAAGGCGGCATTGGAAGATAAGTTCTATGGTCTGCGTGACTTTGCCCTTTATCAAGTGGACATGGAAGACGAAAACATGGCAAAGCAAGTGCAAAAGATGGCGCAAAATGACCCCAAAGCAGATGTGCGTTCGGCTGCCGTTGATCGCCTGATTGAACTGGCTGATCCGAAATATGCGTCTTTCTTTGAGAAAGTGATCAAAAATGATGAAGCTGCTAGTGTAAAGTCTACCGCTCGTTTGGGTTTGGGATCGCTCTACGTGGCAAGTGGTGATTTGAAAAACCTAAAGTTCTTTGAAGAGAACTGGAGCGAATTTGACTTCTACGATGCTATTGGTTTCTTCGATTTGTACGCCGAACTCGCTAAGACGGGGCAGGCAGCCGAAATGGTAGCCGCTGCTACCAAGCTCAAAGCAGTTTCTATGGAAGATGAATCTTTATGGAAGCGTTTCGGTGCTACTAAAGCAATCAATACCTTACACGCGACTTTGGTGGAACGAGCA
>JBCDKV010000366.1:0-5648 GCA_038746215.1 Bacteroidota bacterium
CATGACTTTTTCAGAATTTGGTCGTCGCATCAAATCCAACGATAGTTTCGGTACGGATCATGGAAGTGCTGCGCCGCTGATGTTGTTCGGTACTTGTGTGCGATCAGGATTTATCGGTGAAACACCAGAGATTCCAGAAACGGTGGATATTCAGGATGGTGTGGCCATGCAATATGACTTTAGGGATGCCTATGGCTCAATTTTGATGGACTGGTTTGGCGCAAAGAGACGTGATGTGAAGGCATTGCTGCACAATGATTTCAGATATATTTCACTGCTAGCAGGATGCAGTCCTGTTGGTACGCATTCGATTTTTTCGGACGAGCCTTTTCAGGTCAATCATTTTCCGAATCCCTTCATCCATCAGCTACAAATTGAGTTTGAATCCAACAATGAATGGATACGTTTGAGTATCTTCAATGAAGTGGGTAAAGAAATTCAAGTGCTCGTCAACGAGCGCAAGCAAGCGGGCAGGCATTTGGTCAATTTCCACGCGCCTTATCTACCTGCTGGAAATTACTATTATCATTTAGTCGGAGAACAGGAACGGCGGATGACGAGATTGGTGGTGAAGGTTTAGCGATTTCTCTTGAATTGGATCATTTTAAGTTAGACGTGTACAAAGTCTCATTTTTCTTGCCATTTGTATTTCCGTCCATAATAATCTTTTGGACATACTTCTTGCGAGATCTCAATAGACTTACTAGGATTTATTCCGAGCATTGCGAATAACTTCGTACATGCCTACTTTTAAAGCAAAACAAAAACTCACATGAACAAGCAACACCTACTCCTACTAACAATCCTATCTTTCCTCAGCTTTAGTATTCAAGCAGATGCCGTCAAGGTTTTTATTAATTCTGATGCGCCAATTACTCAAATTGCGCTTCAAAAGTTAGCGGATCATTTGGAGTTGGAAGTATTGGAGATGAGGAGATATGAACGAAATAGCGAAGAGCAGCAGATTATTCTATTGGACAAAACGGCAGATAGAAAATGGTTAGAAGATCATCATATCGTTGTAGAAGAAACTCAATCTGAAGGTTATCAGATCACGAAGCTGGATGGAGACATTTGTTTGATTGGCGGCGATGAACGCGGATTGATGTACGGAATTTTGGAATTGCGCGATCATCAGAAATTGTACGGGAATTTTGATAAGCTGGAGCAAAAAACTGAAAACCCACATTTTGAGTTTAGAGCCATCAAATTTAACCTGCCGTGGTCTTCGTACAGAATTGGAGAATCCTTGCAGTTACACTACAAAACAGTGCGGGATACCAACTATTGGGTCAATTTCCTAGATATGATGAACGACAATCGCTTCAATACCTTGACACTCTGGAATTTACACCCGTTCACCTTTATGATTCAACCCAAAAAATTTCCCGAAGCCACTCAATATACGGGTCAGGAATTTGCTGATTGGCAGCAATTTTGGCGTACGCTTTTCCGTATGGCAAAGGAACGAGGCATAGACACTTACATCATCAATTGGAACATCATTACTTCTCCTGGTATGACGGAAACGCACGATGTCGCCAATTATAAAGACGATTTAGAGTGGCATTATGGGTTCACGCCAGCGGATACTTCGCAAATCATTGTGGACTATATGCGCGAGTGCATCACGCAAACCATCAATGAGTATCCGAATTTAACGGGCGTCGGCGTGAGTATCGGGGAGCGCATGAAAATGCCAATCGAAGCGGCTATGGAATGGGTGAAAAATACTTTCGTTGAAGGCATTAGACAAGCGGATAGACCCGCTAGATTTATCCACCGAGCACCATTTTCTATCAATCCAAAGGAAGCCCGACAATATATCGAGTCTTATACCGATTTTCCAGATCCGATCATTATGGAGTTTAAGTTCAATTGGTCGCATGCGCACTCTTCGCCTAATCTATCCATAACTCACGGAGGAAAAATTGCAGATCAATACTGGAATCCAAAACCCAGCAACTACAAGATGGCTTGGATGATGCGAAACGAAGATTTTATCATGCTCAATTGGGGCAATCCCAATTTCATCAAAGAACACATTCGCGTCAACGACCATGAGGATATTGTAGCTGGGTATTTCGTAGGTTCAGAGACCTACATTCCCGCCAAGGAATATCGAATGCATCCAGAGGTTGACTACGATTGGACTTATGCTTTTGAAAAACAGTGGGAATTTTATCAAATGTGGGGTCATTTGTTGTACAATCCTGAATTGACGGATGATTACTTCATCTCTTTCTTTGATGAAAAATACGGCGCAGCAGTTGGCAGCAAATTATACCAAGCACTGACCACCGCAAGTGAAATGCCTTTGAACTTGGCTTCCTTTTATCAAGGAACATGGGATTTTACGCTTTACTGTGAGGGATTTCTGAATGGCAAACAGTTGTATCGAAATTACAAAGAGGCGCACGAAGCATTCATCCGCATTGATGAAATGATTACTCATCCAACGTTGGACAAGCGATACTTGAACATTGACGAATACAATGATAGAATATTGAATAAGAAGACGATAAATGATGCAGAAATCACGCCCGTTGACTTATCCGAAAAAATGCGTAGTAATGGTAATACCATCTTGGAGCTGTGTGAAGAAATAGATGGTAAATCCACGAAAAACACGACTAATTTCGATATAGAACTAAACGATGTAGAGGCTTGGGCGTATTTGAGTCTATATTTCGCTGAAAAGCTACAAGGCGGTGTTGCGTTGGATATGGCTCGCAAGACAGGTAATGCCAAATTGCAAAAAAAAGCAATTGAACATTTGGAAACAGCGGCGGACTATTGGCAGGACATTATCGCTGCTACTCGACAGTACCAGGAAGTGTCGCTACTGCACATTAGAACGTATAAATTTTCGTGGGAATACTTTTATCCAAAGGTGTTGAAAGATATAGAGATTGCGCGTGAGGCACTGGCAAAGTAAAAGTTAAATAAATAAACATATCAACATCATAAACAGAAAAAATTTTCTTGCGATTGCCATATTCATACCAGCACCAAACTCGCTCAAATATAGATTTATTACTATCTTTGAGATTTACTGGAAAAACAAAACTCGCCCAAACCCATTATGGCTGCAATTCAGGTCTTTATCTCTTACGCCCACGAGGACATCGAAGTGCGAAAGCGCTTGTCGAAAGAGTTGCAGTTGCTAGAATTTAAAGGCTTGGTCAAGCCTTGGCACGACGGGGAAATTTCGGCAGGCGCACGCTGGGATGACAGCATACGCAGCGCACTTGGGCGATCTGATTTGGTCATTCTGCTTCTTTCTTCGTATTTCACAGCTTCCAATTACATTTTCAAAGAAGAGTTACCGCTCATTTTAGAACGCTACGCGCAAGGAAAAACCAAAGTGATTCCCGTGTTAGCGCGACCGACTGCCACCTTTGATCTCATCGGTATAGATCATCTGCAGTGCCTACCGCAAGACGAAAACAAACGACTAAAAGCCATCACTTCTTGGGCGAACGAAGACGAAGCTTGGGCCGTCGTAATGAAAGTTATCATCAAAACGGTGGAAGAACTGGTTAATGCAAAACCAGTCGAAACGCCAAGCCCAGACCAACCAAAATTCAAGCTGGGTGAGTACCACAAATACGCCTGCGACCGCATTGATCAACGCGACTTATTCTACGAGCGCATTCATCAGCAAAATCGTAAATGTCACTACTTTTATCTTTACGGCGAGATTCTACAATCGCACTCGGGTATGTTTCAGCGGATTGTCTATGATAAACAAGATTTACTGCAAGATCGGCTCAATGAAGATGTGCAGCCTTCCTGTCAGATTGTAGCGCGAGACATCACCTTTGATTTCTCGAAAAAAGAACACATTTATAAACAGAATATCCTTAAAAATCTACTAACGGCTTTCCATATTTCACTAAGTGAAGAAGAACCAATCCTAGAAAGTACCGCCCAGATTCTATTAAATAAAAGTCCCGAAGTCAAAGCTTTGGGAGCAAAAGACGCCGTTTGTATCTTACTAAGCATTAGCGAATGGGATTGGGACAAAGACCGAACCCCCAAAATTGTACGCTGGCTACTGAGCCACTTTTTTGAAGTTGCTCTGCCACCAAATGCACCTAACTTTTACCTGTTTTTTGGACTGACCTACGAAACACAAGACGGTCGAATAGAACAAGAAATCGTGGAAAGCATCGAAGCGGGTGAACACGGTATCGTCATTCTACCCGAACTAGAACCAGTGCCTAAAAGAGATATTGCACGCTGGTTTGCTCGCTATGCCTCTATTTTTGAAACCAGAAGCCAACAAATGACCGAAAGAGAAAAATATTTCGCTGGCAAGGATGCCGTGGATATGGAAGATGTAGAAATTAAATTAGCGAAGATCATTGATGCCTATAATAGGCGGTAATAATTGCTGAATTATAATCAGGCATGTGCGAAGTTTTGAGTAATGTGCTAGATTTAACGAATCAACAATTCGACAGTTCAACAATTCCACACTTCCGCAACAACAAAAAAAACTATGCCAATAAAATCTTATAAAACGCAAGACACTACTTTCAAAACCGACGACTACATCTTGCACGAAGCCCTCGAAAGTGCCGTAGAAGTGGCACTAGCACTAGGGCAACCGCTTTTGCTGACGGGCGAACCTGGCACGGGCAAAACCAAACTTGCCTACAAAGTCGCGGCAGATTTAGCAGGCGACGGTTTCGCGCCTAAGCCATTGGTCTTCAATACCAAAACCACTTCGCTCGCTCGCGATTTATTCTACACCTACGATGCCGTGGCGCATTTTCAAGCTGCTAACATTAAAAGATCCGAAAGCGACGAAGCACCCGAAACCGCCGACTTCATCGAATTGCAAGCCCTCGGCAAAGCCATTGCTTTGAGTCATCCGAAAGCAGTAGATCGCGACAAAATTCGGGAGCAACTACCAACGCAGCCCCAAAATAGCGTCGTCCTCATTGATGAAATTGACAAAGCACCCCGCGATTTCACCAATGACATTCTCAATGAAATCGAAGCCTATTAGTTTCGCATCAAGGAGCTGAATTATGCCCTCCAGAAAGCACCTGAGCAACAGATTCTGCTTATCATGACCAGTAATTCCGAAAAGAACCTGCCCGATGCTTTTTTGCGGCGTTGTGTCTTTTACCATATTCCATTTCCCGATAAACAGCTCTTGTTAGAGATCGCACAAAAACAGCTAGGAACGGCGACCACTTTCACTGAAACCGCCCTGGAAGCACTGATCAAAAAATTTGAAAGCATCCGTGATGCGGCGGTGCGCAAAAAACCCGCTACGGCAGAACTAATAGGCTGGTTGCGTATGCTTGCTTTGAGGGAGTATATGGGTAGAAATGAACAAGAACAGGAGGCTTTGATTTTGAAAAATCTGTCCATTTTGGTGAAAACCCAAGAGGATTTGGAAGCGGTGAAAGCTTTTTTGAAGAAATGATGAATGTTGAATCTTGAACACTGAATTACGAAGTTTGCTAAGTAGGACGTGTTCAGGGAATACTGAATAACGAATTAGGGGTGTACGAAGTCTTATTTTTCTTAACATTTTACTTGAAAACAGCCTGAGTCAATGTAAGAAAATCGCGCAACAAGTATGCTCAATTAGTCTTTTCGGACGGAAACACAAATTTTTCTAAAAA
>JBCDKV010000367.1:0-5631 GCA_038746215.1 Bacteroidota bacterium
AAGAAATCTAAAGCGCTTAACTACAAAACGAAAAAAAACCTATATTCACGGTTTTTAGCAACGGACAAAAAATAAGTTTCGCATTTTGACCGAGCAGGTTTTGTTCTGCTACAAGGCGAAAAACGTAGGCATCCTCTCGGCTAGCGAGGCTTTTCAACACCGTAGCAGGACAAAAGATGCCGTCACAAATCGGGAAGTTATTATTTGACCGTTGCTTATTGCCTATCCAAATATTTTACACCTATCGCATCTCACATACGTTTCTATACTTTGGACGCTCATGAACCTGTCGTTGAACCAAATACGCAACTAACAAGACCTATTTTTACTTACTTCTATACTCAAAAGTAGATTTCAGTGCTATGCAACAATCTAAAAAGCAAAAATTTAAGAAATTATTAGTCGCCAATAGAGGGGAAATTGCGATTCGGATACTTCGGGCAGCCTCAGAATTAGAACTTCGCACATTAGCTATTTACAGCTACGAAGATCGCTACTCCTTGCACCGCTACAAAGCGGATGAAAGCTACCAAATTGGCAAGGAAAACGAGCCATTGAAACCCTATTTGAACATAGCTGAAATCATTCGGGTAGCAAAAGAACAGGGTGCGGATATGATACACCCAGGCTATGGTTTACTGTCAGAGAACGTTGATTTTGTGCGAGCTTGTCGCGATGCGGGTATTGCTTTTGTCGGGCCATCACCCGAAGCCATGGATCAGTTGGGCGATAAGGTGGCAGCTAAGCAATTGGCACGTAAAATACACGTACCACTAATAGAGGACAGCAAAGCGGAACTGACTAGTGTAAAAATTGCCCAAAAAGAGGCAGCACGCATCGGCTTCCCAATCATGGTAAAGGCAGCCGCAGGTGGTGGCGGACGTGGGATGCGCATTGTGAGGACGGCAGAAGCCCTAGCGGTAGAATACGAAGAAGCACGTCGTGAAGCCAAAACCGCTTTCGGAGACGATACGGTGTTTTTGGAGAAATACATTGAAAATCCGAAGCACATTGAAATCCAAATACTTGGCGATCAGCACGGCAACATTGTTCATTTGTACGAGCGAGATTGCTCGGTGCAAAGGCGTTTTCAAAAAGTAGTGGAGGTTGCACCCTCCATTAGTATCGAACCATTTACGAAAGACAAATTATACAGTCACGCCAAACGAATCGCACAGGAAGTTGGCTACAGCAACGCAGGGACGGTAGAATTTTTGGTGGATGAGCAAGAAAACATCTATTTCATCGAAGTCAATCCGCGCATCCAAGTAGAGCACACCATCACCGAAGAGATTACGGGTATTGATTTGGTGCGAACTCAAATTTTGATTGCGATGGGCTATCCTTTATCCCACCGAAGTATTGACATCAAATCGCAAGAAGATATAAAGACCAGCGGCTTTGCCATCCAATGCAGGGTAACTACCGAAGACCCCATCAATGATTTTAAACCTGATTACGGGACACTGATTGCTTATCGTTCTGCGAGCGGTATGGGTATCCGTTTGGACGCTGGTAGCGCTTATGCAGGAGCAAAAATCTCTCCTTATTTTGATAGTTTACTGGTGAAAGTTACGGCTTGGGGACGCACCATGAAGGGTTCTTCACAGCGACTACACCGTGCTTTGCGCGAATTTAGAGTGAGGGGTGTAAAAACCAATATTGACTTTCTGCTAAATCTGCTGAAAAACGAAGATTTCATTGCGGGTAGAGCAACCGTCAATTTTATTAAAGACAATCCAGAACTCTTTGACTTACCTAGGCGTCAAGATCGAGGGACAAAAATTCTGAAATACCTAGCAGAAGTCATCGTCAATGGCAATCCGAATGTCGGTAATAAAGAAACAGGGAAAGTATTTAGGAAGCTGGATGTTCCTAGTTTCAAAACCGATAAAAAACCTAAAAAAGGGACAAAGCAACTACTAGAGCAATTAGGAGCGACTGAGTTTGCCAATTGGCTGAAAGCAGAACAAGCAATTTACTATACCGACACAACTTTCCGTGATGCGCACCAGAGTTTGCTCGCCACACGAATGCGGACGCACGATATGATGGAAGTGGCAGAAAGTTACGCCCATCACCATGCCCATCAGTTGTTCAGCATGGAAGTTTGGGGTGGCGCGACTTTCGATGTCGCCCTGCGATTCCTGAAAGAAAGCCCTTGGAAACGACTAGAACTGCTACGTGCGGCGATTCCGAATACTTGCTTGCAGATGCTACTCAGGGGTTCTAATGCGGTGGGCTATGCTGCTTATCCCGATAATTTGATCGAGAAATTCATTGTGAAAGCAGCGGAAACGGGCATAGATGTGTTCCGTGTTTTTGATAGTTTGAATTGGGTGGAAGCGATGAAGGTGAGCATCAAAACGATTCGAGAACATACCAATAGCGTAGCGGAGGCTTGCATCTGTTACACGGGTTTGGATCAGAAAAAATTTACGCTCGATTATTACCTTGATTTGGCGAAGGAACTGGAGGATGAAGGCGCACATATTTTGGCGATCAAAGATATGGCAGGGTTACTAAAACCTAATGATGCGGCGACGCTAGTGGAAGCTTTGAAAAATACCGTCCAGCTACCGATTCATTTGCACACCCACGACACCTCTTCCATCCAAAGTTCCACTTATCTGAAAGCTATAGATGCAGGTGTGGATGTGGTTGATTTGGCGATTGCTTCGATGTCTGGCTTGACCAGTCAGCCCAATCTCAATTCCGTGGTGGCGATGATGGAAGGACACGAGCGCGAGAATAAAATGAATCTAACTACCCTGAATCAATTTTCCAACACTTGGGAAGCGATTCGGGATAAATATTACCCATTTGAGACCGAGTTGCGAGCGGGTACAGCGGATATTTACCGTACCGAAATTCCAGGTGGACAGTACTCTAATTTGCGTCCGCAAGCTCGTGGACTTGGTTTGGAAGATCAGTTTGAAACGGTGAAGGAGAACTATAAAATTGCCAATGAGCTTTTTGGTGGTTTGGTCAAAGTAACACCCTCTTCAAAGGTCGTCGGTGATATGGCACTTTTTATGACGGCTAATGATTTGACGAAAGAAGATATTCTGAAAAGAGGCAATACGCTCTCTTTTCCCGATAGCGTCAAAGCCTTGATGCGTGGGGATTTGGGGCAAATCAAGGGTGGTTTCCCTAAGAAAATTCAAAAAATCATTTTAAAAGACGAAAAACCCTACACCAATCGCCCCAATGCGCATCTCGAACCCATTGACTTTGAGAAAGCTTGGTCGGATTTCAAGGAAAAATTTGGCCCATTTTACAAGGAGCGAGATATGCTTTCCTACCAGCTCTATCCCAAAGTATTTGAAGAATACCATGTATTCAAAGAGAGTTTTGGTGTCGTTAGGAAGATTCCGACCGCTGCTTTTTTCTATGGCTTAGAGCCAAACGAAGAAATTATCGTCGCGATAGAAAAAGGCAAGAACGTAACGGTCAAGTTTTTGAATAAAACCGATGCCAATGAACAGGGCAGACGCTTGGTATTCTTTCGATTGAACGGACAAACTAGGGCTATCGAAGTGCAAGACCGCTCGCTAAAACTCGATCATTTACAGCATCGCAAAGCAAAAGCAGCCAACGAAATTGGTGCGCCGCTACAAGGCAGTCTATCAGAAATACTAGTGAAAGTGGGCGATAAAGTAGCCGTAAATCATCCGCTATTCATTATTGAGGCAATGAAAATGGAGAGTACCATTACAGCACCAACGGCAGGCACCGTCAAGGCGATTCATTTGAAAGAAAATACTTTTGTGGAGCAGGATGATTTGATTATTGAATTGGATGAATAATAAAGGTTAAAAAGTCCAATAGTTCTGCACTATTCTTCCACTTGCTTCTGCACCAATTCCAAAATCGCTAAGGTTAAGAAAGCTTGTTCCTCTGCTTCGTTGAGTTCGTTGCTGACGTAACGAAAAGCCCGTGGTTGTGGCGTATCAGCAACATTGGGTGCATTCAATAAGCCCACTTCCTTCTCCCCGACGATGACGGGCAGCATTAATTCGGGTGTGCGTGCATTGACTTGCGCCAAGGCTTTTTTGGTATCTCGCCCGTAGAGTACGCCCTGCTTAATCGTACCGTAATAATTTTGATTGATTGCCACTTTGATGCCTTTTTTACTAATTCGGTAGACGATCTCGCGGGTGGCAGTTCGAGCATAAAGGAGGGCATTTTCTCCAAAGTATTTTTTGTAGGAATAAGCAACAAGTGGCTCTTGATAGATAGAAGTGTAGACCCCTTTTGCGGTAGTCGTCATGCTTTTGCTTAGGGTTTGATTCAATTGGTTCAAGGAAAACAGTTCCAGTTCTTTGCTATCTAGCGGTACTAAATCAGCCGCAAAGGGTTCGATTTCGGCTCGCATTTGTCGGATGTCTTCCTGTATTTTACTATCGCTAGGATTCCAATTGAGGAACAGATTGCGCAATAGTTTGATACCAATACCTGCAAATAGCAAACCAGCGAAGACAAAAAGTAATAGAAGCAGTGCAGTCATGTCTAATTTTAATGGGTTTCTGTGCTGTTTGGATACAAAAGTAGTAATTTATCTGCTAAACGAATCAACAAAGACTACTTTCTGTATAGTAATTAGGACTGTACGAAGTCTCAATTTTATTAACAGAAAACAGCCTGAGTCAATGCAAGATAATTGAGCAACAAGTATGCTCAGTAAATTTCTTCGGACGGAAACACAAATTTCAACTTATTTTTTGGAGAAAATAAGTTGAAATTTGTGTTTCCGTCCATAAAAAACCTTTGAGCATACTTGTTGCGCGATCTCGAGAGCTTTACTAAAATTTTTCTCAGCTCGACTTTAGCCTTTTGCTATGAGCTGTTGGCTTAATTCGTAAGTGCCTACAGGTCAGTAAGATAGATTTACTCACACTCATTCTTTTTGACCAAGCGTGAAGAAATCCAATGTATTCAAGCTGCGCGATATCAGCCAATAGCTAAATGCCAACTGTTAATGGCTAAAGTCGAGCTCAGGCAGCACCAAAAAATTCGTACACCTCTACATGGCAATCGCTAAAAGTCAGGCTTTGTTGATCTGTTTATTGCATAGATTCCCTTGGTTTCACTTTTTTTGGTTAGTGTTTATCAGTTAAACAAATAAACATATCAACATTATAAACAGAAAAAATTTCCTCATGGTTGCAATACTACCTCCTACTCTTTCTGTGTATCGGCAGATCGTTCCCATATCGTCTTACAAACCCCGCTTTTGCAGTTCATTTTTCGCTTTAAGACCCCTTCCTCATCGTACAGTTTGAGCAAACCATCCTCTTTATCTCCATTCAAGTAAGTACCTTCTGCTTTCAATTGCCCATTTTCGTAGTACTCCGTGAAAGACCCGTTTTCATTATTTGCCCTAAATTCAACCACCTCTTTCATTTGCCCATTGGTATAGTAAGCCTTCCATTCGCCTTCCATTGCGCCCATGACGTAATCGCCCTGCAAAGCCACTTTGCCATTTTCGTGGAAGCTCAGATAACGTCCATCGTGCTGCCCCGCCACAAAGGTCTCTATGGATTGCACACTACCATCTTCGTAGTAAATACGACGTTCACCATCCAATTGACCCGCTTTGTAGGCAGACTCTTCTATCAAATCACCATT
>JBCDKV010000368.1:0-5625 GCA_038746215.1 Bacteroidota bacterium
CCTTATATGGAAAAGGTCTTCAAAATCAAACCAGAAAAACACGATGTCATCCCAGCCGTCACGCACGTAGACGGTACGGGAAGATTACAAACCGTAGATCAGGCAGATGCGCCTCGATACTATAGTCTGATTTCTAAATTCGCAGAAAAGACGGGAGTACCCGTTCTGCTCAATACCTCTTTCAACGAAAACGAACCAATTGTTAATACGCCAGAAGATGCCCTGAATTGCTTCACCAGAACAAAGATGGATACTTTGGTGCTGGAAAATTGTGTAGTTAGTAGAAATTAGTGTTTGACAGTTGGTTTTTGGTAGTTAGCTAATTTATTTCAAATACACATCCAACAAATAGACAGCGGCAACAGCCAAATAACATTAAACAATAAAAAACGTGAATCATGGTCGCTTCAACTTATGTAGCAAAATGCCCATTGGGTAGAGATTTAGATGTTCCAGTAAAAGTCACGAATAATGACAAGTACCCGACGGTGAACGAATTGGAAAAGATGAAAGCCTATTTTGACGAATACGGCTACGTGGTAGTACGAAATCTGATCCCAAAAGAAATATGTCAAGAAGCATTAGCAGCTTTCGATAAAGAAGTTCGCCCCTACGATGGCCATATCTATCGTCAGGCCAGTGCAAATCCAGAGAAACACAAATGGACTAAGCACAATTATATGCTCAATTCCATTTTGAATGTGCAATCGGTGAGCAGTAATAAATTTGCTGGTTTCCGCAAAAATGGTTTGGCTGCACTGACCCACAGCAATGTGCAAAAAGTGATGCAAACCTTGATGGGCGATGCGCCTAAACTGGTGCAGTCCATGTTCTTCGAGGGCAATCCTACGACTTGGGCGCACCAAGACTGCTACTACTTAGATTCAGAAGATCAGGGTCGTATGATTGGTAGTTGGTATGCGCTGGAAGACATTCACCCTGGCGCAGGTCGTTTCTACGTCTATCCAACCAGCCACAAAATAGACATCGAAAAAAATGGTGGAGATTTCGACATCGCC
Source organism: Bacteroidota bacterium (assembly GCA_038746215.1). GTDB lineage: Bacteria > Bacteroidota > Bacteroidia > Chitinophagales > Saprospiraceae > JAAUTG01. Next base: position 1,020 of record JBCDKV010000368.1, read on the forward strand.
TTCAATCACGACCGCTACAAGCAGTTGGTGAAAGACTTGATTGTCAAATATGACTTGGAGTGTGTGGCACCCGCTTTGAATCAAGGAGATGTACTTTTCTGGCACGCCGCCACCATACACGGTAGTCTGGAAACTACGGATTTATCTAAATCAAGAAGCTCTTACACAGGACATTACATTCCTAATTCTACGCGCTTTTTGCAGTATCAGAGTCGCATCAAGCCATTGAGTCTGAGAGAAGTGAATGGCATGAATGTCAACTTTCCTAAGGATTTGGATCAGTTTTCTAACAAAGCCATGCTTTTCGTTGAAACGACTTTCCCTAAACAGTTTCAGTGGTTGAAAAAGCAAGCGATCAAAGTAGTGACGAAATAGGGAATGCAGCAAAATAGACAAAAAATCGAGGGTGTTTTCGTGATTGGTCGACAGCACAGTGGCAACACATTTTTGACCAGAATACTCGGCAGCACGCCCGATTTTTTTGTGGATGAGAATGAAAATTCTTGGTTTGAATTCATTCCAGTTATTCGGCAAAAAAAGACAGCGGAGGAGCAAGCCGCACTTTCTACCAAACATTTGCTAAGGGGCAAACCAGCAGTAGCCTTAAAGTATCAAAAACAAATTGAAAATTGGCTGCGGCAGCATCCAAAAGCATCTGTTTATCAGCTTTTTCAGGAGAGCATGAATACCGTTTGTCGTGGAGAAGGTAAGCAACACTGGGTGTTAAAAGCAACTTCTTATATTTTTTATGCGGATGAAATCTTGCGCAATTGCCCCGATGTAAAGCTCATCTACATTATGCGCAATCCTTTGGATTTGACGGCATCCACCAAGAAGCGCAATCCGAGCAAATTGGACTGGTTAATCGCCACTAACATTGCTTGGTGGAAGGGCGTGAATATTGCTGCACAATTGCTGAAAGCTTATCCAGATCGCTTTCTGATCGTTCAATACGAGACCTTGGTGCAAGGATCAACTGAATTTGATCGAATTGCCGATTTTCTGGGCGTTGAGCTTGAAAACGACTACAGCGATATGCCCGTAGTCAATACGTCCGATCAGCCTTATGCCGTGACGCAAGAAAAGGGCTTGAAACGTTCAAGGGTTTATTATTTTGCAAAACATCTTTCAAAAGGGCAAGTATATTGGGCTCTGAAACTTGCAGGTGGCGAAAAACATCTGAGACGATACTATCCAAACATTCCTTTGCGCAAAAACGTTACATTATTAGACAAATTTAGAGGATTACAAACTTTCGTTTGGATGAGTTTTCTTTTCATTAGAAAACATTTCAATATTTTTTCCGTATACCAACTCAAACGATTTCAGAGAAGACTTTCATTCACATTCTTTGGAAATAAAAGAAGGTAGATGTATCAAAAATTAATAGGATTTTTAGTTTAAGACAATTTTTTCATATACATTTGCAATAGAACGAATATAAATAAGGACGATATAGGACAAGTTTTACTCAAGAAAGAACAGATGAATTTTACGAAAAGACTTACGCTCACCACGACCCTTGTGGTTGAGCTACTTTTATTCTTGCCTTCGAGTATCACGACTGTTTTATTTCGTGTTAACTAATTTTCCCGTTACGATCCGATTACTAGAGGTTTGGAGCGAAGATTGCTTCAAAACCCGCACATTTGACAGACCATTTAGGTCTTGTACTACTTTTATCAATTAAGGGTTAAGTTAACATGAGGATTTCTATTATTACAGTAGTCAGAAATGGTGAAGAGACGATAAGAGATACCATCAATTGTGTCTTAAGCCAATCTTATCACAATATCGAATACATTGTGGTAGATGGTCAATCCACTGATGGTACTTTGGATATTGTTAAATCATTTGGCAATCAGATCGATAAGGTCATTTCCGAACCCGATACTGGCATATATGATGCTATGAATAAGGGGTTGAGAGCCGCTACAGGTGACTATATTGGCTTTCTGAATGCCGACGATTTTTACACGAACAGAGATGTCATCTCACAGATTGTAAGTGCTGCTAGAGAGACCAATGCTGATTCCATCTACGGTGATTTGCTGTTTGTCGATCAACACGACATTAACAAGGCAGTGCGTTTTTGGAAAGCAGGTCGCTATGATCGCTATAAAATGCTTTTTGGTTGGAGTGTTCCTCATCCTACTTTCTTTGTGAAAAAATCTGTTTTCAATCGTTGTGGCTTATTCAGAGAAAACTTTGGATTATCAGGTGACTACGAAATGATGGTACGGTTTTTCTTTAAGGAACGAATCAGTGCTGCTTATATCCCAAAGACACTGGTGCGAATGAGAGTAGGTGGGGCTGGTAATTCAGGCTTGCAATCTAAACTGAAAGGCAACAGAGAAGACTTTCAGGCGTGGAAGCAGAATGGCTTGAAAATTCCATTTATAACGATTTTGCTTAAACCATTACGTAAGATTCCACAATTCTTCAATCGACAGCGACTCGAGGAAATGCCTGCACACGACTTAGGCCCTACACCTTCTGTTGCCTAGATCAAAAGGGAGCATTAGCATATTGTAACTACACATTATTAATCATCATTAAAAATATAGAGAAAAAACTCGTATCATTCGGTACGGGTTTTTTTGTTTGGGTATATTTTGAGCTCGACTTTAGCCGTTGGTATTTAGCTATTAGCCACTAGTGTCCATACTAAGATCATGGTACGATCTAACATTTGTAAAAAGAACAGGACTGTGAATAAATTAATCTTACCGAATTAGGCATGTATTTTTCTTAGCATTTTACTCAAAAATAGCCTGAGTCAATGCCAGAAAAACCCTTTAAGCCTGCTTGTTGTGCGATCTCAAGAGCCTTACTAGGACTCATTCTAGTATTCCTCAAGACTCGTACATGACTATTACTGAATTACAAGTACTTGCGACTTAAGCCAACAGCTAATAGCAAATGGCTAGAGGCGAGATAAGTCTATCTATTTATCTATGCAAATTATCCAACAATACTTTCCTGATCTCACCAATAAGCAGATTAAACAGTTTGCATCTTTAGAGCAACTGTACAAGGATTGGAACGCCAAAATTAATGTGATCTCCAGAAAAGACATTGATAATCTGTACGAGCATCATATCTTACACGCATTATCACTAGGTATCCTGCTTCGATTCGAGCCAAACGCGGATATTTTAGATTTGGGTACAGGAGGCGGTATTCCAGGTATTCCATTGGCTATTCTCTTTCCAGACGTTAAGTTTACTTTGATCGATGGAACAAGAAAAAAGATTCACGTCGTTCAGGAGATTATCACCGCCATTGGTCTCGACAATGCAAAAGCACAGCAAATGAGAGCAGAGGAATGGAAGGGAAAAAAATTCGATTTTGTGGTCAGTCGAGCAGTTGCGAATTTGGATAAACTAGTGCCGTGGTCTAAACAATTATTGAAAAAACGACATTACCATGCTTATCCAAACGGACTTTTTGCGCTAAAAGGAGGAGATGTTAAAGCGGAGATAAAAGCACTACCCACAGCAGAGTATACGGAAATATTTCCGTTGTCAGAAATATTCGATTTGGCGTATTATGAAGAAAAATATGTGGTATACGTTCAAGTTTAGGAATGCGAAATAGAAAACGCTGGAATACTATTATACACGCGAATAACGACTATATATCTCATTTTTCTTGACATCTGGCTCAGATATAGTTCAGGTCAATATCCGCAAATTGAGCAGCAAGTATGCTTGGTAAATCTCTTCGGACGGAAACACACTCACAACAACGAAAATGAATAAATTTATCTTTTGCTGTGCTTTTGCACTACTATACGCTTGCACTTTTCAGGCGCAACACCCAAAATTTGGTAGTGCTAGAGTCGCTTTCTACAATGTGGAAAATCTCTTTGATACTTTGGATCATCCTGTTCATGTAGACGAAGATTTCACACCTACTGGCAAGCAAAAATGGACGACACAACGCTATGCCGCCAAATTGGATAATATCGCGAGGGTCATAAAAGAACTGGCGTTTCCTGCTCTGATGGGACTATGCGAGGTCGAAAATGAAAAAGTACTACAGGACTTGATACAACGAGATGTGTTGGCGGCAAAAAAGTATGATTTTGTACACTATGAATCGCCCGACTTTCGAGGGATAGACGTGGCTTTGCTGTACAACAAAAAAGCTTTCAAAGTAAAATCGAGTGAACGTATTCGGATTAATTTTCCACCTAATATTGTGCAAGATTATACTACGCGCGATGTTTTGCTGGTAAAGGGAATCTATCGCAAAAAGCATCCGCTTTATTTGTTCATTAATCACTGGCCTTCTCGTGTGGGTGGCTTACAGAAAAGCGAACCCAAGCGAACCTACGTAGCGCAACAAGTCCGCAAAAAAGTAGATAGCCTTTTTGCTTTAGATACTAATGCCAATATCATTTTGATGGGAGACTTCAACGATGAGACCGATAATAAAAGCGTAGCCCGTACTTTAGGTGCAACTACCAATAAAAAAGACCTGCAAGCGGAAAAGTTATACAATTGTTTTGCGCCATTAGATCAGCAGCGAATGGGTTCGTACAATTATCGAGGAACACTCAACATGCTCGATCAAATCATAGTGTCTAGCAGCTTAATGA
>JBCDKV010000369.1:0-5624 GCA_038746215.1 Bacteroidota bacterium
TCACTTTCACCTGTAACTGCGCCTGGTACAGGAAAGGTGGGCGGTTGATTAGGAGCGGCTTTGTCTCCTAGCAAAGCATAACCATTCAAATCGAGCGTAACATCACTGGCTTCAATTACAATTCCTTTGACTGCGGCAAGCGTGTTATCCAAACCTGAGGTGGCAAGCTCTACGTTTTGCGTCAAATAGTAAGAACCAGGTTCTGTAATGCGATACATGATACGATTTGCAAATACAGCGACCGAATCAATCGGAATTCGGGTATCTTTAAAAGCTGGATTGGGTTCTTCATTGCCCATGCGTTTCCAAGCAGGTGCAGCGGGCGTACCTTCGTTGTAGTAAAAACCTGTGATGCCATCGGTTTGGTAAATAAGTAGTCCTGTGGCAGGCGTGAGGATCGCATCCCGTTGTGCTTCGGTCATGCGTGGCGTTAAAAAACCTTTGGTGGTCGATTTGACATCGAGCATAGCACTTGGGTCAGGTGCGCTGCCATCGCTATTGATACCGATTTGGGCTTGAAGGGAAAACGAGAAGCATAGGGCAAGGAATGTCCATTGCAGAGCAGTAAATTTCATTGTTCTGTATTGCTAGTGTTTTGAAAATTGACTGGTGGAGTAGCGTAGCTCGTATAGTTGTAGCAGCAAATTTACGAGAAAAGGCACTTTTTAGCGATTTTGGAGTGTCGCAAAAAGTCGCAATTTGGAAAAAATTAGATCATTTTAGTGCAAATAGGATATGTCCATGAAGTGTGAGTCATTTAAGGAGAAGAAAAGACTTTTCATTTTTTTACACACCTATTTCTACAATCTCCCCTTTAAAGCCCGCAAAGACAATCACAAAAGCTTTTAACTTCTCCAAGCCATTTAGAAATTCATCTTGCTGCAAGTAGTTTTGAAGTTGCTCGACGGCTTCTTGTTTGACGCTTTCTAGTCGATGGCTGTCTTTTTGTTGTAGGTATTTGAGTTCTAAAACGACTTGGCAGTTGAGCTTATAAGGCGGACGTTCTAGTAACAACAAATCAACGAATCCTTTGCCTGTATGCCCCGATTTCAATGGAACTTTGACCTCAAATTCATTGTGGAGATAGTAGATGCCTGATGCCGCAATTGCAGCGGTGAAGATGACTTTAATGTATTTTTCATTGAAGCGCAAGGCATCTCGCACGGCAAGTTCTTGTAAGACTTTTTCGGTATAGGCGACTAATGAGCTAATGTCTCCTTCTAGTGCCAATACTTCCACGCCACTGTCCACTTCCATTTTGATTTGGGTCAACTGGCTTCTTTCGAGGATAACCTGATAGAAGTACTGATAATACAATTCCCTGATGACGAAGTTGGGGATTTGAAAAACAGTCTTTCCTACAATGTTATCGGTGATAGTTGTAATGCCTTGATAGAATAATAAACTAATGAAGTCATTATTATCGAATCGTTTATCTAAGTTGTATTGTCCAGTTAGCTTGGCTTTTAATTGACCTGTTTCCAGCAAAGTTTCTAGGTGTGCCAGATGCTCTTTTTCTCGACCTTGTATCTTGAAAGAACTTCTTATTTTGGTGTAGTCGCTGGCGATATTGGGGTCGAGTAGTTCTCTTGGATACTGCTGCAAATCATTGTAATGTGCTGCGAAATACAGTACCATATTAGGGTTGTAGATTTTGATTTGGCTATCTTCATTAAATTTATAGCCATTGTACCAACTCCTCATGTCTGCTAATACGTCTGCCAGGTCTGCTTCTGTCACGCCTACTTTTTTCAATATATCAATCACCTCTTCTTCCGTGAAGCCCATCATTTTATCCAACTGCAAATTAAGCGTCACACTACTCGCAATATTAAATCCACTGGTCAAACTATCTAGTGTAATTGGAGAAACACCCGTTACAAACATCCGATCAATGACGCCTTTCTGTGTCCCAACTTTAATCGCTTCGTAAAACTTACGTACAAAACCATTTCTGCCCACCATCGTCATAAACTCATCATAGCGAAAGGACAGAATTTCGTTGGCAAAATGGTCGTATTCGTCTATGAGGAGATAGATTTTATGATCTGGAGCACACAGCGCTACTTGCTCTATTACATCCTGAATAATTTTGGAAGGAAAATCATACCGCCTAATTCTTTTTATATTTTCTGGAGAGAAGAATTGTGCATAACGACCATAAAAACTAGATACGCCTACCTTTATATTATTCAAAAAGCCATCAAGAGTGCGATCGTAAGAAGAAGTATCAATCTGGGAAAAATCAAATTGTAAAATCAGATACTGACTAGCTTTGGGCGTAGGATGCTGTCCAATGTAGAACTGTCCAAATAAGGATTCAAATTTAGCTTTCAAATTGACATCGTAGTAATATTCGAGTACCGAGAGAAACAGGCTTTTCCCGAACTTACGAGGACGCAGGAAAAATAGGTAGCGATAGCTCATATTTTCCAACAACTCCAAATAAGCCGTTCGATCTACATATAAGTAGCCTTCGCTAATGAGCATTTCAAAATTGCTGATGCCGTAAGGTACTTTTTGCATATTGCTGGACGACTATTTGATAATAACTCCAAAGATAGTACTACTAAGTGATTTATGCTAGGAAGCTTGATAGGTTTATCTGAATCGTAAAAGCAGTTGACAATTTAGTTCTCAGATTGCTAATTTTTATTTCATAAAAATCAGCAATTTGGAAGTCCCTTTTGGATAAAAATGAGGTCAAGTAAGCGGGTAACTGTCAAATTCTATAAAAAAAATTAATCCTTGCGAGGGATTCCTGAAAAATGGTCGTCTAAACTAGCAAAACACATCGAATTAACGAAAACATAGACATACAGAAAGTATTAGCTCAGCAAGAAAGTGCCGTGAGAACTTTTGCACGAGTGGTGTCAAATTGGGTGTACCATTTGATTTTGAGCTATGTGCAAAATGTGGAAGATGCGGAAGAAATCACGCAGGATGTGGTGTTGGCAGCACTTCGAGGATTGAAAAATTATCAGCAAGCGGCAAGCCTAAAGACATGGGTGTATCGAATTGCCATCAATAAATCAAAGGATTTTTTGAAATATAAGAACAGAAAAAAACGATTGGGGAAAGTCGTTTCTATTTTTTCGAGTGATAACCAGTCTATCCTTCATCAAGGGGTAGATTTTGTCCATCCAGGTATTGCGCTAGAGCATCAGGAAGACGTCATTCGCTTGATGAAAACGATTGACCGTTTGGCAGAACACCAAAAAACGGCACTAATTCTAGTAAAACTAGAACATAAGACGCAGAAAGAAGTGGCTGCCATTATGCAGTTGACGCCCAAAGCAGTAGAAGGTCTAGTGAGCAGAGCTAAGAATAATTTGAGGCGATTATTAAAAGATGAAATAGAGCAATAGAAAACGATAAAATTATCATCAAATCGAGGCTAATGGAGGATATTGACAAAATACTAGAGGATTTAGCGCAGGTAGAAAGAGCTATGCCAAGCGAACAGTTTTTGAAGCGCATGGAGAATGTAGCGGTTGCTTATGTAGTAGTCCGCAGCAAAATGTCCAAAACTACTGTCTTAGCGATTGCAGCTTCCTTCGCACTATTGCTGACAGCCAATATTTGGATATGGAACGAATTTCAATCAACCACCACCGAATCGACGACGCTAGTGGAGACCGACTACGACTTGATTCCAACAAAATCTATTTACTATGAATAAAGTACAGATACTGAGCATATTAGTTGCGGCCTTGCTGCTATTGAACTTGGCATTGATTTATGGACTGACTCAACGATCCTTTACAGCAGGAGCAGAACAATTAAGTGAGGAGGAACGCATGGAGATGCCTAGAAGAGATGGACAGCAACTGCATCGACAAATGGACTTTAATGAGGCGCAAATGGAACGTTTTGAAGCGAGCAAAGAATTACATCGAGTAAAGATGCAAAAATACCAGCAGCAGTTGAGAAAACTGAGTAAAACCTACTACTACCTCAATGCTACCGATACTTTGGATCGTACGGCACTGTTAGCTGAAATTAATCAAGTCAGTAATAATATTTATCAAACTAACGCCCGGCATTTTGACGATTTACGCGCTATTTGTACGCCCGAGCAACTTCCGAAGTTAGATCGCTTTATTGGTCATCTTATATCAGGGCATCAACCTCCCAAAGGAGCTAAAAGACCTCCCAAAAAGAGAGAACCATCACAGTGATTAACTATTCATAATACACTAATCATATTCTCCTTAAAACGCTTCGTCAAGCTATAATTTGTACAGCTTGATCCCAATATTCCTATTTCATCAATTAAAACTTTTACCATGAATGTATTCCATTTAAGTCTTTTATCCATTTTTACGATTTTCGCTTGTGCTTGCGACAAAGACCTTCCTATCGATGATGTTGCGACTGACGACGATGCCATTTGTCGTACTACAGAACAAGGCACCTTCAAAATCAATCTTGATCCTAACGACTGTACTATCAACATTGAGCAACAACTCAATATAACGAGTCAGTACGAAGAACGAATCGAAGGCAACACCAGACAAATAGTAGTCAATGGCATCGCTAGTCACAAAGTTGGTGAATTTCCGAGTAGAGGCAACCCAAATACTATTAGCAGCCACAACGCCAATCTCAGCATGTCAACGACCCCTCAATTGGCGAATAACACTACGCCTGCTAGCGGATACACCCTCGGCGTACTATTTAGTGGCATCACCATAGAGCCTTTCACCGCAGAATTCTATCGAACCTCGACGGGTGGTTTTAACAGAGATTGGAACATCACGACGCTGACTTCTGCTGTCAACCTAGGCTTGGATTGTAACAATGCACACGTACAGCCTACTGGCAAGTATCACTACCACGGCACACCTTCTGCTTACATCGCTCAACTAGAAGGCAATGACGGTAGCCAAATGCTAAAAATTGGGTACGCAGGCGATGGTTTTCCAATTTACTATAAGTATGGCTATGATGAAGATGAAGCCCAAATTATTGCTCTTTCAAGTGGCTATCAACTCAGGGCAGGGAGCAGAACAGGAGACGGCGAAACTGCTCCCGATGGCTGCTACGATGGTACTTATTTTGCAGATTATGAATACGTAGCAGGTGTCTCGTTACTGGATGAATGTAATGGACGTTTCGGTAAAACACCCGATGCACCCGAAGGAGAATACTACTACGTTATGACCGATAATTTTCCGTCTGCGCCGCTCTGTTTTTCAGGTACACCAGATGCTAGCTTTAGAAATAGACCAAGATAAGTATGGATGCTCCGTTTGGGATAAAAAAGTGCATTTTGCTCTCTTGACATTTCCAGATCAAGCTATTAGGTGTACTCTCAAATTTGGCGGCATCGAGCTTGCCAAATTTGATCAAGGGTTTTTTAAGGACAAAGAAGCGAGAATCGCTTCTTTGTCCTTAAAAAACCCTTGATTCGCTGAGGAGGTGTCGACCTCCTCCTCAGCGAAAATTTACCCTCAAATTTACAGGTAAATGATATGAATAAAACCTATCTCTTTTCAAAAACGAAAGCACTTTTTTACCCCGTTTGCAGTAGAATACCGTTTTCAGGTCTTTGCAGCGGACTCAAAACTTCAAAAGTCTTTGGACAAATCATCACATTCAAAACTCAACTTCTCATGAAA
>JBCDKV010000370.1:0-5613 GCA_038746215.1 Bacteroidota bacterium
TCGTTGATAAAATGTTTGAAAGAAAGTGAACTTGGCCAACCTAGCCGCACTCCAGCAGCCGTTTTGTATTGAGCAGCGAGTTCTGGGCTGTAGCAAAGCCCTATCAGTAGTAAAAAAAGGATGCTTTTCATCTTCTTGATTTTAGAAAGTACAACTGTGATAGAAGTATCAAGTTGTCCTATAAATATTGAAAAAATGTACGGACTGTCGTTCTTTGTAAGAACTATTTTACGGCAAGTAGCTGTGGAATGCCTTCTGTTCGATTATTTTACAAGTAATCATTTTAGACAAATTTTGTTCTGAAATTATGGCCACTTTTTCCTGAATCGTTTGCCATTCAGATTACTTTAAAATACTCTATGTATCACAAATTATTAGTGATTAGGGCTGTACAAAGTCTCAGTTTCGTTAACATTTTACTTGAAAACAGCCTGAGTCAATGCAAAGAAATTGAGCAACAAGTATGTTCCGTCCATAAAAACCCTTTGGGCATACTTGTTGCACAATCCCCGGAGCTTTACCAAGGTTTACTTCAAGCATTGCTCAAAACTCCGTACATGTCTAATTCCTAATTAACCACAAACTCATTAAATTACTCCCACTGCTGCTCAAATTTCAACCGATTCGTAAAGTCGGGATACAGACTTCGGCTTTATTCCTTACTTTTGTGATGGAATTTGATTATTCAGATTTAGGCTTGTGTGAAGTTTTTGGCAATGCTTGGAATAAATATTAGTAGCGTTCTTGAGACTGCACAACAAGTATGCACAAAGATTTTTTATTCCAATTTAGTAACCGATTCAAGTAAAAAGAAAAACTATGAAAATTGCCATATTCGCTTCGGGCAATGGAAGTAACGCACAGAAAATTATGGCGTACTTCCAAAACAAAGCAGGGATTTCTGTAGCACTCCTTGTGGCGAGTAAGCGAAACGCACCCGTATTAGACAAAGCAAAAGCGCATCAAATTCCGAGTCTAGTACTACAAAAAAAGCGTTTTTACCAAACCGAAGAACTACTTCAACAGTTAGTCATATCTCAGATTGATTTCATTGTACTTGCAGGATTCTTGTGGCTAGTGCCAGCCTATTTAGTGCGCGCCTACGCCAAAAGAATCATCAATATTCATCCTGCTTTGCTACCCAAATTTGGGGGTAAAGGTATGTACGGCATGAACGTGCATCGGGCAGTAGTCGAAGCTCAGGAATCAGTATCGGGCATCACGATACACTATGTCAACGAAGCTTACGATGAAGGCAGCATTCTTTTTCAAGCAAGCTGTCCACTCACTGCCGAAGATCGGGCAGAAGACGTTGCTCGCAAAGTACAATCATTGGAACATCAATATTTTTCTCCTATCATTGAAGCTATTTTGCCTAAGGCAGTACTAGCTTAGGAATTATCAGAAAAGCTCACATAAAGATACACGATAAAAACACCCTTTTTATTTAGTGTCGAATTGCTATTTTTTTGCTTAACGAGCATTACTTTTATGGTGAATTTCCGTCATAAAGAACAGTATTGCTGCGTTGGTAGCATCAGAATCAGCCAATCGCTAGCGGCAACCAATTAGTTTGGTAACATAGCTGTCAGGAATACGTTTAATAAAACAAATGGTCTGTTTCTCACTGCGAACTAGTCCTCCTCTGATAGCAAAAGTCGATATAAGCTTAAGGAATGAAAAAATAATAACTTCCGATTCTTGGAGCTGATCTTTCGCTCCCAAATTTCGCCAAAAAGCCTCACCGTAGCTCTGCTATGCTTACGTTTTTTGACAAAATCTGGGAACAAAATCTCTAGCTCAAAAACCTGAATTTATTATTTCATCATTCCTAAGACGCAAGTCAAGTCAATAAAAGTATTGGATGCCTTCGAGCTATTTGATACTTAGGCGACCACTTTTTTAGCCAATGACCTCTCGACCATCAAATACCTAACATGAGTACACTTGGTGAAATCATAGTAATAACTTGAATCAGAAAAAGGGATTTATTTTGACCCAATTCATCATTAAGCTTTCACCTAAACTATAAAATTTTAAGCCATGCACAAATCACTATTGCTACTTTTATCTACACTACTACTTGGCATACAATTGCTTTTCGCCCAAACGGAAAAAGGGGGAGGCGATATGCAAAACTGGAATTGGAAAAAGCACGTCAAACAAGCAGATGAGTCTTTTGAGGAATCGCAATACCAAGACGCTGCCTATCACTATGAACAAGCATGGAAAAAGAAAAGCAACAAATTGCAGTACGCTTATAAGGCAGGCAAAGCCTATTTAATCATCAAAGATTATGATCGTGCTAGCAAGAGCTTCAAAAAAGTGAAGGGGAATTACAGAAAATATCCCGCTGCTCAGTTTTATTACGCGCGCAGTTTGAAGCACAACGAGCAGTACGAACAAGCCCAACAAGAATTCAAATCTTTCGCCGAACGCTATACGGGCGAAAATGCTGCCAACATGGTTAGTGAGGCTTTGGCGGAGGTGGAAGCTTGCGAGTTGGCGAAGCAAATGAAGCAAGAAAAAGACTATACAGTGAAGGTGATGCATTTGGACGCAGCGGTCAATTCCGCTTACACTGACTTCGCGCCCATGCCTTTTGGTAATGATGAGTTGCTGTTTTCGACGACCAAAGAAAACAAAGCCAAAATATTTTCGAGTAAGCGTGGTTTGCAAGTCTGGGATTCACCCGATATTCCAGCACAGTTTGCTCCTTTAGAAGATGAACACGTTTGTAATGCGGCTTTTAGTCCAGATGAAAAACGTTTGTATTTCACGGTTTGCCGCTCCATCGAAAATTGGGGTGCTTTGACAACACTTTGTGAAATATATGTCACTAAAAGATTAGGCAATCTATGGAGTGCCGCCGAACGCTTACCCAATAAAATCAATAAAGAAGGTGTGACTTCTACACAGCCCTTTGTCGTACATCAGGACGGTAAAGAAATCCTCTATTTTGCTTCTAATCGAGCTGGCGGACAAGGTGGCATGGATATTTGGTATGCTACCCGCGATTTGGAAAAAGGTGATCTCAGTTTCACGGCACCAAGAAATGTGGGAGCAAAGATCAATACGAGCAAAAACGAAATCACACCGTATTATAACACCAGCGAACAGACGCTCTACTTTAGCTCCGACGGGCATATGGGAATGGGTGGTTTGGATATCTTCAAAGCATCGGGGCAATTGATCGATTGGGAAATTCCTAATAACATTGGGGCACCTTACAACTCTGGGACGGATGACTACTCTTATGTGCAAAATCGCTACGGTGACGGCGGCTTTTTTGTCTCCAACCGTATGTTTGAAAAGTCAAAGGATCATACCACCGACGAAGATATTTTCGAGTTCCGAATCAATATGGGACAACAGGCCTACGTCATCAAAGGTATCGTCTATGACAAAGAAAAAAATGTACCGCTGACGGATGTGGAAGTCTCTATTTTTGAACTGCTGGGAGATGGTCGAGAAAAAATGGTCAAATCTGCTACTTTCGGCAATGGTAGCTATCTATTTCAAGTACCAGCCAACAGAGAATACAAAATCGTTGCCAACAAAGGAGATTTCCTACCCGATACTAGAACTTTTGCTACGGGACTTTCTGGCACGCAAACCGAATATCTTTATCTAAAAGATAGGAACAGTACATCAGAAAATATGGTTAGCACACCCGTTTCTAACCCAGTTGACCCAATCACTACGCCAACCCCTACCCCACCGAGCGAGCCAAGTACACCAATTAGTACACCAATAGATGATTCGGAGACTCGATACGTAAAAAGTACACCCGAAGATGGTGCGTACGAATACATTTATACGCCCAGCACGCCTTCGGAAGCTTTCCAATTGCGTACCAGTTCGCCTAGACATTCAGGTACATACTACAAAGTGCAATTGATCGCACTAGCGCAACATTCCGATGCCGACCCTCGCTTCGATGCTGTACAAGGTATGGATCGCATGGATCACGAAGTCATTGTAGATAAAGACATCACTAGAACCCTCATCGGCGATTATTTTGATTTGGAAGCCGCAAAAGCAGCCCTATCAGAAGTGCAAGTCAATGGTTTTGAAGATGCATTTATTGTTCGGTATAAGGATGGCGAACGAATGGAACGGGTGAAGATGTAGCGTTTGTTTGGCTGTTAGCTTTTGGCTGTTGGCTTTTAGCAGTGCAGGAAGTATCTCTCTTGCTTGACTTTTTTCTCTGGAAAGTCGACACATTTATCGACATGTTTATCTGAATCGCAAAAGTAAGGAGATGGAGTCAATGTAAGACAATTGAGCAACAAGTATGCTCGGTGAGTCTCTTCGGACGGAAACACAAGTTATCAGTTATTTTTCCTAGAAAAAATAACTGATAACTTGTGTTTCCGTCCATAAAAAACCTTTAGGCATACTTGTTGCGCGATCTCAAGAACACCGCGAAGATTTATTCCAAGTAACGAGACATCAATAAATTTGTAGTTTTGGGTATCCCCCTCAGGACAGCAATGATAATGATGTTGCCTTTGAAAATCAGAAAAAAAATTTCACTTACCTTTTTCCTCAAACAGCGAACAACGCATAAAGCGTCGGCTTACTAGGCACTGCATCCAAAGGTATAGCAGGAAGCTGTAAATTGAGCAAATACAAACCATCCTGCACTTCATCAGGCACATATATCAATTCTGTGATGGTACAATCACTGCGCGTGTTGTCCTTGGCGGCTTGCGCTGCTACATTCCAAAACAGATGATGCGCCAATAACTTTCCCTCGTCTACTTCCCGATCTACGGAAGGCAAATCTATGAGCAGATGTCGTATCCCAGCTTCTACTAAAAACTGCACGGCAGCAACTTCCAAATAGGGCGGATTCGTACCAGAATAATCCATGGTCAATTTTTGGGTAGTATTGGGTAGCGTACGGATAATAATAGCATCGGGTAAGGTATCGGGGCAGGCGGTTTGCAGAGCAGTTTTCGTAATAATTTGGTCGCCGTTTGGCTGCTTAGTCAGCGCAACGCTTACCACTTGTGCCACAAAATGAAACTGCTGCAAATGGTCATTTACCAACTCCTGCTGTTTGGTGATGTGTCCCAGACATTCGGTGTGCGTACCATTGCCGTGTGGATTGATTTGGAGGTCAAAAAAATTGACGGGTGCGCCTGCCACCACCGAACCTACAAAGTCGCCAGATACATAGGGACGTGCCTCGAAATCAGTGGCATAGAAACATTTAACTTGTCCCGCTGGGATGGCAATATCAATGGGTTGTGCAAGATCACATTGATAGTTTTTACCAGCATGTGTTAGTTGGATGAGCATGATGTCGCATATTTTGTATATACTATTAGAGCTGTACGAAGTCTCAGTTTCGTTAACATTTTACTCAGAAATAGCCTGAGTCAATGTAAGATAATTGAGCAACAGGTATGCTTAATAAGTCTCTTCGGACGGAAACACAAATTTTTCATGAAAAATTTGTGTTTCCGTCCACAAAAAACCTCTAGGCATACTTGTTGCGCGATCTAAAAGGATTTACCGAGGCTTATTTTGATGATTACTAAAAACTTTGTGAGCACTCGATATTTTGAATATACTATTGACGATAAGTAGAATCTATCTGCA
>JBCDKV010000371.1:0-5609 GCA_038746215.1 Bacteroidota bacterium
CACTTATTGGGAGATGGTTTACCATCCTTCTACATCGTCGGGATGGATGATCTAAACTTTACACTCGGGCTATCGGGTTGGACGACGAATGATTGGTCTGGCGCAGGACGATTCAATCTCTTAGGTAGCACCAAAGCAGTGGATACTTACAGCAAACAACAAGTCTATCAAAATTTGCGTCAAGCTTGGGCGCTGTCCGCAGAAGATTTGGCGCAAAAAACTGCTCTGGATAAGGCGACGGTACAAGACATTATGACCCTACACGCACAGGAAGGGAATGCCATTTACGACCTCAATAAAAAGCAATTTCGTGCTAGAGTGCTAAGCAAAGATGGGATTCCCACGGAGCAATTGTGCTTTGTCTCAGCAGTGGAGCAAGAGGCATACGAAGCAGTGACAAATCATCGAGTACGAATCACACGACACCAGCAGAAAGGCGATTTAGAAGAGGTGGCAGGTGTAGTCCAAGAAAAGGATAAAAAATACATTCCCCATTTTTTCCTAAACGAAGATAAACGTATCGTCAAAGCAGATTGTACGTGCAATCATTTTCAGCAAAATGGCTTGCGAAAAGGACCGTGCGCACATTTACTGGCTCTTCGGATGTTGGCGAATGTATAATTCAAGTTGATTCCAGATGACCATAGTTCTTTGAAAAAATGAATATCGAATTAGGATATAGGGCATACTTGTTGCGCGATCTCAGGAGCTTTACCACGATTTGTTCCAAGTATTGCTCAAAACTTTGTACACGCCTAATTAGGATAGGGTAGTGGAGTAGAATTTAAAATCCAGATTGAACGAATTTTGGACGGATGTTTTCATAGTGAAAAGCCGTCTAAGTCAAATCAACAAATCAGCATTTCCACAATCCTACCACCTCTTGGATAGTCTTGCTTTTTAGAATGATGTCAGCGTCATTCGAGTTTCGTAACCATAGCATACTTCACCAAGCTCGTCTTGTGGTTGCACTTCTTAATTATAGTACGCCATTTGCGGTGAGGCTTCGTAGAAGCTAAATAGCGTACTATAATTGAAGCGCGGAGTTGACGAAATTGGTACTTAGGATAGTCGAAGACAATAAGAGGGAATGTCGAATGTTGAACAAGGAATGCCGAATGTAGAAGTTAGGGCTGTACGAAGTCTCAGTTTTATTAACAGAAAATAGCCTGAGTCAATGTAAGGAATTCGGGCAACGAGTATGCCCAGTAGTTCTCTTCGGACGGAAACACAAATTTCAACTTATTTTTTGGAGAAAAGTAAGTTGAAATTTGTGTTTCCGTCCATAAAAAATCTTTGGGCATACTTGTTGCCCGATCTTACGAGCTTTACTAAAATCTTTCTCAGGCATCACCAAAAACTTTGTACATGCCTATTTTATAGTCCGATATTCGCAAGTGGCTTATCACAAATCTTGCTTTTTAGAATGATGCTAGCGTCATTCGCTGCTGATAACTTAGCACATACATCACTATCGTCATCTATTGGTTAGCGATGATTGAACACTACATGGAATTCCTTGCGATTTCGTAGAAATCAATTCCCTATTAGTGTTCATATCGCTGGAGCGGATGACTTTAGTTCTTAGGAAGTCGAAGATAAGATAGCGTCGCTTGCTGAATATAGGATACGGTACTTTCAGATTTACAGCTAATTGTTGAATTTTCAGAATGATCGTCCAAGTATCGGATACCTTTGGAGGTGTCTGATACTTGAAAAACCTCCATTCCCTTATCGATATTCATTACACGCTTGGATAGGGCAAGAGCTTGCTTTTGGAATGATGTTAGCGTCATTCAAGTCAATAACTTTTGCATTCATCACTGGTCTCATCGTTTGGTTGCACGTCTTTAAGCCATGTGGAACATTTCGGTGAGATTGCGCAGCAATAATATATTCCACATGGCTTAGCGTGCGGAGTTGATGCGCCCAGTTCTTAGGTTGTCGAAGCTCCTATCCTTGCGTTTTTTTCTGAATATTGAACTAGGGCTGTACGAAGTCTCAGTTTCGTTGACATTTTACTCAGAAATAGGCCCGAGTCAATGCAATAAAATTGAGCATACTTGTTGCGCGATCTCAGGGACTTTACTAAAATTTTTCTCAGGCATCATCAAAAACTTCGTATACCCCTAAATATTGAACAAGAAATATCGAGTTGAAGTGAGTACGCAGCCCTCTGGCAGCCTTCGTTATTCCTATTCAAAAGCACATCACTAAACATGGCAAATCCATCACCTGACTTTCCCAAGCGCAGCAGAGAAGAATTGCGCAAACTGATACAGCAAACCTCTAGGGAAGAATTTATCCTAGATGAAATGCAACGCTACGGTCTCTGGCCCGCCGAGGAAGCGATGCCCACCTTGGAAGAAGATTTAATTCGTAAGGAAAGCACTCTACAAAAGGATTTGAATGCTTTATTGCGCCAACAAAGACAGCAAGAAAATACCAAGGCAATGCTACGGAAAATGCGCAAAGAACGCATGGCTGCAGCGAAACAAAAACGAGCCGCTACTAAAGCAAAACGGGTGGCAGAAAAGCAGGCACGAGCAGCAGCGTGGGCGCAAAAAAAGGCAACAGATATTGAGTATTTAGGGGAAGAAGTATCTTCTGGTCTACACAACAAAACTACCGATAAAGCCAAGTTACAGGCTAAAGGACTCCCTATTTTTGAGACCATAGAGCAATTGGCAGCAGCCATGGAACTACGCGTCGGTCAATTGCGATGGCTAGCTTTCAATCGAAAAGTATCGACCACCAGCCACTACCAACGCTTTGAAATACCCAAGAAAAATGGAAGCGTACGAGTCATCTCTGCTCCACGCTATCTACTGAAAAGCGCACAACACTGGATACTAGAACAGATACTATACAAACACCCCATCGAGCAAGAGGCGCATGGATTTGTACCACAAAAATCCATCGTCTCCAATGCACAAATTCACGTCGGGCAAAGCCTGCTGATCAATGCAGATATGAAAGATTTCTTTCCGAGTATTAGTTACCGACGCATCAAAGGGATGTTCCACAAAATGGGTTATTCCGAACAAATAGCGACCATTTTCGCGCTCCTATGTTCAGAACCTGAAACCGACAAAGTGGCGTTGGATGGCGTAACTTACTACGTACAAACGGGCGAACGCAATCTGCCACAAGGTGCGCCGACCAGCCCAGCAATCACCAATATCATTTGCCGAAGATTAGACCGCAGAATGGCAGGGACTGCCAAACGATTGGACTTTCGATACAGCCGCTATGCTGATGATTTAAGTTTTTCGACGAGCGAACTCGCAGGACAGGAAAAAATCGGGCAGTTGCTTTGGCAGATGCGACAAATCGTACAAGGCGAAGGCTTTACGCTGCATCCGGATAAGCTACAGATCATGCGCAAAGGCACACAACGCGAAGTGACAGGCATCGTTGTCAATGAAAAAGCCAATATCAGTCGAAAAAAACTCAAACAATTCCGAGCCGTCCTCCACCAAATCGAGCAAAACGGTCCGATTGGTAAATCTTGGGGCAAAGGCAAAAACCTCTATCTTTCCCTACAAAGTTTTGCCGCCTACGTCGCCATGGTGAACCCAACAAAAGGAGAAAAGCTCGTTGAACGGGTTAAAAACATTAGACAGCGATACGATCCTAATTTGAAGCGTAGTCGGAAACGATTGTTGTCTACTGCATTGCAGCGGTTGTTGGGGAAGGGGCGATCACACGAAGGTCTTTACAAATAGGAAGAGAAATGAAAAATGGGGTATCAACATATGCAATACCCCATAACAACTATAAGGATCATTTAAACAACAGAGACAGGTAGATTATTTTCTTTTTTCTTAAACAACCTTTGCGCTTCGGTATAGCCTGCTTTTATTCTTTTATTGATCATTTCTTTACTTCCCACTAGAGAATCTCCAAGATCAATTCCCGAAGGGGGCTGAATGATATAAGTCTTAAAATCCTTCAGCTTACGTGTTGTTCGCTTACCATCTTTAGTCGAATAATGCCTTAGCTCAATACCTGCTGCTTTTGCCTGCTTCACTAGATCGTTAACTTGTAAAAACTGTTCTAAATCATTACTGAAAATTTCGGCAAAGGTGATGTCATACAGGGAACGGAATGCAATTTGGGCAATGTTGTAGTCTTGGGCGTTGACGTTTAAATTCTCGCCATTTGCACAATTGATGATGAACACTTCGTATTCGACGTCCTCCTGCGCTTCATTCATCAATTTAATGACATCAGCAAGTGGGGATACGTTTCTTATGCCACCATCAACCAAGTTCTTGAGGTTACCATTTACGCCATCTACTGGTTTCCAAACAACAGGCATACTAGTAGAAGCTAGAACCGCTTTGGCAAAGTCCGTATCGTTGTGAAAGTCTGTATGACGTGTTGCGTGATACTTGCCATCATCAAGCGATACACATCCACAGATATACTGCGTGTTTTTGATGTCTTGTGTTCTTAGTTCTTCTAGTAGAATCTTATACAGCGGTGCGTTGTCAGCTACTGATTTTAGATTGGAGAAATTACTTGAACCACTCTTGATCGCACTGCTTAAAAGATCAGTCATGGCCTCATTGCGATTGACTAGAAATTTGAGTAGTGTTCTAAATGGCTTATCAATCTTGAAATCACGGAATAGTAAGTCTTTCAACTCCTTACTATCCACATCCATTACTAGTCTATCTCCTACTGTTTTGAAAAAAGGAGAAGTGTAAATCATATCTGTCCCTTCTGTTGCAACTCCTTGCCAAAACTGATTCAAGCGATCTAGTTTTCCCATTGCTAGCAATGCACCATTGAGCGAACCTGCAGAAACACCAGCAATAATATCGAAGTGCATTGGAGTGTCTTTTCCTGTCAAAGCTTTCCAATGCTTTGCCAAGAAATTAAGCACACCTAGTTGGAAAGCTGCTCGAAAACCACCACCACTGAGTACCAAAACATATTTCTTTCTCATTGTAATCGATTTTTGTTCGTGAATAATTTACGCAATGCAGTATTTTTGAAAGAACAAAACACTGCTTGCGCGATTACAATGCAAAGATGGGGGAAGAAGAAAATGATTTTTGTAATTCTTGGGATATAAAAAATGGTAGAATGTAATTATCACTAAGTAGTTAGTCAAACTAATCTTGCCAGATAATTCATTTGTCTACTAAGTAAACATAGACATATAAGAGCAAATTGCACATGAGTCTATCAGTGAATCCGATTCTTGCCAAACCAATCTTTTTCATTCTGAACAATCTCGTCTAAGTGTCGCCACAATTCACTCTTTGTTACCTTTTCTCTGAGATGATTTCTTTGGAATTGCTCATCTTTTATCACTTTTTTTAGCTTTTTATAAGCACGTGTCAAATGGGTTTGAACCGTGACTACAGCAATATTCAAGAATGCAGCAATTTCTTGATTGGTTTCATATTTGTACATACAAGTAGCAACTCTTCCTTGTGAGGGACTTAAATGTTCCTGCAAAAGGTCTTTAGCTTCTTTTTTTATTTTCAGAAAGTCATCTTTCTTATTAGCACTAAAACGTATAAATATTTCTTCGCTTTTATGCGCTTGTTTGATATACTTGATTATTTCTTTTATTGGAAGTTCTTTGCTTA
>JBCDKV010000372.1:0-5607 GCA_038746215.1 Bacteroidota bacterium
GCAACAAGTATGCTCTGCAATTTTCTTCGGACGGAAACACAAATTTCAACTTATTTTTTAGAGAAAAATAAGTTGAAATTTGTGTTTCCGTCCATAAAAAACCTTTGGGCATACTTGTTGTGCGATCTCTAGTACTTTACTAAGTCTTAAAAGTTTAGTAAAACTATCACTGCCACAAAATGGAGTATTTTACCCGTTATTCGCATTAGTTTCTAATACCCCAAAATCTGCTTAAGCCGAGCTGATAATTCGGGCAACACCTCAAAAAAACGTTCTGGAAACATCAAAAAATGACAAATACTCACTGCCATCGGATTGATGTCTTCTAAACCAATCCAAGTTCGGAGATTTGATGCTGGAAAATTGCTGATCTCTGCTAATTTTTCCCAAATATCTGCGGGTAAACTGGGATAATCTTTGTCGGGATAGACGTGCAAATAAGCTTGTATGGCTTCGTGCATACCGCTGTTGTAGTACAAATGTGGTTCGGCAAAACCCTTCATTAGGTGTTCGGCAGAAAACATCATCACGCCATCTTCGGGATAGATTTCTGAGGAGTGAAATTGCTTTGGAAACTGGGGCGAAGGAAAAGGCGTTGGGTAAATCACAATTTTTTCAAACTTGTTTTCCAACAGAAAATTATCTTGCCCAAAAGTGAGTTGCACTAAATTAGTCGCAAAAACGGCTTTCAGGTCTTCTGGAATTTCTTCCATCACCATCGGCATAAAATCGTGTGCCATCATGCAGAGCGCGACCCGTTGCAAAAAACGCTCCTGATCGCTTGGTGTCAACTGCTGGAAAAAAGCAGATTGTTGGCGAATCATATACGCCAATCGCTTTTCGGGCAAGGGTGGATATTTGTTGTAATACCACCAATTGATTTGCGGACTCATCACGTAGAAAACCGCCATAGCAATGACGAACGGCATTGCAAAAATCATGTAGGAGGCATCTACCTTGATGCCATAAAACAAGAAGATAATGGAGATAGCGATTGACCCGTATAGAAGAATCTTTGCGAACATATGTTAGATATGGCTAGATGAAGGGTTAGGTGTTGAAAGCGAGTAGTCAAACTAGCAGACGGATGCGATTTTGCTTTGAGCCAGAGTATATGATGTACGCAGTTTCTGTAATTTAGGCATGTACTAACATTTTAGGTAATACTTGAAATAAGTTCTACTAAAGCTCCTGAAATCGCGCAACAAGTATGCCCAGAAGGCTTTTATGGACGGAAACACAAAATCAAAAAAATGAACATCTACATAGCCTTATTCAAACAACTTGAAAATACTTTCATAGAAAAATGAAGGGAAACATAGGTTATTCGGTGCTGTCTAAATGCCAATCGCAAATAGCCAATTGCTAAGGCTTCTTCAACTCAAACTCATCCAAATACTTCGTATGGAAATTACCTGATTTGAAATTTTCATCGCGCATCATCTGCTGATGGAACGGAATGGTCGTTTTAATGCCTTCCACGATAAATTCATCCAAAGCCCTCGACATACGCTTGATACATTCCTCTCTGGAAGCAGCCCGACAAATTAATTTCCCAATCATCGAGTCGTAGTGGGGCGGGATGCGATAACCCGCGTACACATGTGTATCCACTCGCACACCATAGCCTTTCGGACTGTGGAAGGAAGCGATTTCACCAGGACTAGGTCGGAAGTCATAAAAAGGATCTTCTGCATTGATGCGGCACTCCATAGCGTAGGCTTTAGGGTAGTAATTGCCGCCTGTGAGTGGCTCGCCCGCTGCTATTTTAATTTGTTCTTTAATCAGATCATAGTCGATCACCTCTTCCGTCACTGGATGTTCTACTTGCACTCGCGTATTCATTTCCATGAAGTAGAAATTGCGATGCTTATCTACCAAGAACTCTACGGTACCTAAGCCTTCGTAATTGATTGCTTCGCCTGCTTTGATGGCAGCATTCCCCATGCGTTCTCGCAATTCATCCGTCATAAAGGGCGAAGGACACTCCTCGATGAGCTTTTGGTGGCGTCTTTGAATGGAACAATCACGCTCGGAAAGATGAATGACTTTGCCGTGCTGATCGCCAACGATTTGGAATTCGATGTGGCGGGGTTCTTCTATGAATTTTTCGATATAAATACCATCATTACCGAAGGCAGCCCCAGCTTCCTGTCGAGCAGAATCCCATCCTTTTTCAAAGGTTTCTTCCGATTCGACAATGCGCATCCCTTTTCCACCGCCACCAGCAGTAGCTTTCAGTAGCACGGGATAACCAATTTCAGCAGCTACAGCTTTTCCCTCCTTAACGCTACCAATCAATCCTTCTGAGCCTGGCACCACGGGAACATTGGCTGCAATCATGGTTTCCTTTGCCGTGATTTTGTCCCCCATTTTTCGGATCATTTCGGGCGTTGGGCCTATGAATTTCACACCATATTCCAAGCAAACTTCTGCGAATCCAGCGTTTTCCGCTAAAAAACCGTAACCTGGATGTATGGCATCGGCATTGGTAATTTCTACCGCTGCCATCAATTGTGGAATATTCAAGTAAGAATCACGCGAGGCGGGTGGGCCAATGCAAACGGCTTCGTCGGCGAAGCGAACGTGCAGGCCTTCGCGATCAGCCGTGGAGTAGACCGCTACCGTAGGGATTCCCATTTCCTTACAGGTACGAACAATGCGCAGGGCGATCTCTCCCCTGTTGGCGATTAGTATTTTTTTAAACATTTGTCTACTTTGTTTAGGAAATCGACTAGGCTTCTACCAAGAAAAGTACTTGATCGTATTCAACGGGTTGCGCATCCTCAATCATCACTTTCACAATCGTACCACTTATCTCGGACTCGATTTCGTTGAATAGTTTCATAGCTTCTACGATGCAAACCACATCGCCTTTGGCTACTTTGTCACCTACTTTAGCATAGGCAGGCTTGTCGGGAGAAGAAGAACGATAGAAAGTACCAACAATAGGAGACTTAATCTCTAAATAACTCTTTTCCTCCTCAGCGGCTGGTGCTGGTGCTTTTTCTTCTTTAGCAGGTGCTGGTGCAGCCTCCACAGCAGTTGGTGCGGCTACAGGAGCAATAGCTTGCGGAACGGGAACTATGGTTGGTGCGGCAGCAGGGACTGGAGCGGTACGGGTTTTGCTATACTCTTTTGTGCGGACTGTTAGCTCAAATTCGCCGTCTTTCATCTTAAATTCAGTAAGCTCTAGGCGATTGATGGCTTTCAATAAATCCAGCATTTCCTTATAGGTCATAGGTTGGACATTTTATGCTTTATAAATAGACAGTATCTTGGCAAGAAGGTTCGATACTTCAGGGATCTTGCTCAAATTAGACGGTGAACTTAGTTACGACTTTACACGCTCAAGGTAAGAACCATTTTTGGTATCAACCCGTACTTTGTCCCCTTCATTGATGAACAGCGGAACACGTATTTCAGCGCCCGTTTCTATCGTGGCTGGCTTGGTTGCATTAGTTGCCGTGTCGCCCCTCAGTCCAGGTTCGGTATAAGTGATTTCTACTTCAATACTGGGCGGTAACTCCATAATAAGCGGTTGGTTTTTCTGTGCATGATAGAGAATATCGACATTCATGCTCTCTTTCAAAAACTTGGGATTCTCGATAAAATCTTCCTGCAAAGAAATCTGCTCGTAGGTGTCATTATCCATGAAGTGATAGCCCATATCATCTTTGTACAGGTACTGAAACTTACGTCTTTCAATCCTTACAATATCTATTTTATGCCCCGAAGGAAAGGTGTGGTCAATGACTTTGCCGTTGGTTAGGCTTTTCAATTTTGTTCGCACAAAAGCAGGACCTTTACCTGGCTTCACGTGCAAAAATTCAACAACCGAATAAATGTCGTTGCTGTGGTTGATCGTCAATCCATTACGAATCTCTGATGTATTCGCCATAATACGCTTATTAATTTGGTTTACTTCAAAAAATCGCGCGAAGATAAGAATACTAGGGAATGAAAACAAAATAAGGACTAATTTTCGGCAGGATGTGAATTTTTGACCTGTTGATCCAGACACAAAAAGTACCAGTCTCGTATCTGAGTTCAATGCAGTGTGCATAAGGCAATCGCAAGAAAATTTTTCCTGTTTATGATGTTGATATGTTTATTTGTTTAACTGATAATCATTGACCAGAAAAGCAAAATCAAGGGAATCTTTGCAATAAACAGATCAACAATTCAACGAATAAACAAAGTCTAGCTTTTAACGATTGCCATAGCAGTGTGCATACATGACCCTATACTTCATTTATGTCCGTTGACCGATGAAATGTTCCTCTTAGTCGAAGATTTCAAGTCATCCTTATAGATTTGAACTACTTTTGATTAGTAATTTCGAGGCATCTTCTGCCTTGTACAACAATCAACAAAAGTACATGCTGAACGAACTAGAAATCTGGTGGGGAGACATGACTGGCACAGCGCAAATGTTCTGGGGCATTGCGGTAGTGTTTAGTGTCTTGGCGTTCATTCAATTTGTGCTTAGCCTATTTGGATTGGATTTTGATGGCGAGTTGGATGATCGCTACGAATTAAAACGCTCTACAGATGAACCTCAAAATAAAGTCTTCCAGTTTTTTTCCGCTCGAAACGTCATTATCTTTTTTGCTTTTTTCGGTTGGGCAGGTGTTTCTAGTCTGCAAAATAAAAGCGATCTGAGCACTGCGTTTATCGTGGCAATTGTTGTAGGCATTGTAGCCATGTTCGTGGTTGGCTACGTTTTCTACTGGTTTGCTAAAATATCCAAATCGCAAACTTCTGACTTGAATGAATTGCTTTTCAAGACTGTAAAAGTAAGTCAAACGGTACCTGCCAATCAGGAAGGACAAGGAAAAGTGCAATATCAGCGAGGAGGGAAAGTACGCGAATTTTCCGCAATCACAGAGCATATTACTTCTCTATCTACGGGTACTTCGGTGCGCATAGTCGATGTGCTGGATGTTGATCTTTTATTGGTAGAAGCTCATAAGTAATGCTGTTGATTTGTTGAACTGTTTATTCGTTGACTTAATTCTAGAAACCAGTAACTTACATTATGTTTATCATGCGATTAAATCTGTACGACCACTCAAGTATGAGGACAGATTTGAAAGGTCAGAAGTCAGACGCAAAACACTCATTATTAGGTTTTTGCAAAACTTAAAGTGTCGATTAATGCTGCATGATTACTTACCAAATAAAAAAGGATTGAAGCGAGGATGCCGAATATTCTTTTCCTCTAAAACTTCAATCCTGTAGCTGTAAGAGAAGGATTCGAACCTCCACGAGGCGGTTAGCCAGCAAGCTAGTTTATCCCGAACTCCTCACCCTCGAGACAGGAGGGCATGGCTGCCTATTTCATCATCTTACAGTATTATCAATTTATTTACTTGATTCTTGTTGGGAATAATTAGTTGCTGTAAGAGAAGGATTCGAACCTCCACGAGGCGGTTAGCTAGCGAACTAGTTTACCCCGAACTCCTCACCCTCGAGACAGGAGGGCATGGCTGCCTATTTCATCATCTTACAGTGTTGTCAATTTGTTTACTTGATTCTTGTTGGGAATAATTAGTTGCTGTAAGAGAAGGATTCGAACCTCCACGAGGCGGTTAGCTAGCGAAC
>JBCDKV010000373.1:0-5593 GCA_038746215.1 Bacteroidota bacterium
CCCAAATCGTGCGTAGTCGGGTCAGCACGTACTCGTTGTAACGCTGTTCGGTATCGAGGACTTCGCGCTCATAAGGGACTTCATCTTTCGCCAGTGCTTTGAGGTACTTAGTGTTGTGGGCGATGTTCCACTGCCGACTTTTCCCATTGAAAGAATGCGCAGAAGGACCAATGCCCAAATAAGGTACGCCCAGCCAGTAATTAGAATTGTGTTGGGCGAAAAAGCCCGCTTTGGCAAAGTTGGAAATTTCGTAATGGACGAATCCATTCGCTTCCAGTTCCGTCATCAATATTTCAAACTGCTCGTTAGCCTTATCATCATCTACAGCTTGCACTTTGCCTTTTTTTACGAAATGCTCCACAGCCGTTTGTGGCTCAACCGTTAAGCAATAGCAAGACAAGTGCTGAACGCCCAAATCCAGTGCTTGCTGGATATTTTGTTGCCAAATTTCGTTGCTCGTGGTCGGACTGCCATAAATTAGATCAATGGTTAGATTGTGAAAACCAGCGGCTTTGGCTAAATGTACGCACTTGGCGGCTTCGGCTGCATTGTGCGCGCGATTCATAAATTTTAAATCTACTTCTGCAAAAGACTGTATACCAATGCTTAGACGATTGACAGATGTTCGAGCTAGTTCGTTGAGATAAGCAGCCTGTAAGTCATCTGGATTGGCTTCTAAAGTAATTTCGGCATCTTTTTGGATGTGATGAAAATTTTGAATTTGATGGAAAATAGCATTTAGCTCTTCCACATCTAGTAAGCTAGGTGTGCCGCCACCAATGTAAATGCTATTCAAGGGTTCACCTTCGAGATAATGGGCTTGTAGTTCGATTTCGCGCAGAATCGCTTGTGCCATCTCTTTTTTTTGTCGCAAAGAAGTAGCAAAGTGGAAATTGCAATAGTGGCATGCCTGTTTGCAAAATGGAATATGTAAGTAAATACCCGCCATCAATCTTTAATCAGCCAACGAATGAGTACTGGAATGAACAATAAATCACTAAACAAAGCACTAAAGAGGGTGAGACTAATCAGCAGACCAATGACAACGCTGGGTGGATGAATAGAAAACAGCATAACCAGAAAGCCAAAAAATAGAATAATCGTGGTGAGCGCAATCGCTTTTCCTGTCTCTACGAAAGTGATTTGCAGCGACTCTTCCACTGTTTTGCCTTTGTTTCTCGCCAGTTTGAACTTACTGAGAAAGTGAATCGTATCATCCACGGCAATACCAAAAATGACCGCGAAGACAATGGCAACGCCCGCCTCCAATTCGATATTCAAATAGCCGAGCAAAGCACCAGCCAATAGCAAAGGAATCAAATTAGGCACCAAAGAAATGAGCAACATTTTCAGGTTTCGGAACAGCAAAACCATCATTAGACTTACGATAAGCATTGCACCACCCAAGCCCAAAAGCAGACTTCTACGAATATATTCTGCGTTTTTATCAATAATCAAACCCGTTCCCGTGCGCTGAAATGTAGCGACTGTGCTATCCGTATTCATCGCAATCCACATATCAATTTTCGTCCCGATGGCCTGTATGGTATCTGCGCCTATATCTTGTATCCTAGAAGTGATACGCGCCTTCTTTTTATCCTTACTTTCCAGAACGGCGTTGGTCATATCGGGTACGCGAGCAGCTAGTTTTTTGTAGGACTTAAAACGTCGCTCTTCTTCTGGGAATGCGTAGGCTTCCACTCGATTACTATTGTTCATCTGATTGAGCGTCTTATAAATCATGGTATTGGAAGCTACGGCGCGAATGGGTTCAAACTGTTTGATGTACTGTTCTACTTTATCAATTTCACGTAGCACTTCAAAATCATTGACCTTGTAATCGCCCTGTGCTTCCACGGCTATCTCCATGGGGCGGAAACTGGTGAGATTGCCTTGGAAGTAGTTGAAATCTTCCGTGATTTTCTCGCCTCTCGGCATATTACTGGTAATGTTGTAATTGGTCGTTACTTGCGAAATACCAATAGCACAAAAAATAATGACTGCAATACCACTTAGCGTAATCGGTCTTGGATTGCGTAGGGTGAAATAGTAAAACGCATTCATCCATTTCGACCAAAAAGCTTCGCCTCGCCCCAATTTAATGATTTGCTCTGCTTTGAAATAAGACAAAAGTGCCGTCGTAAAGCAAACCACCGTGATGTAGGCAATCATAACACCCATCGCCGAATTGATACCAAAATCACGAATGGGCTTGATTTGGCTAGATAGCAAAGAAGCGAAACCAATGGCAGTAGTGGTAGAAGTGAGCAAGGTGGCTAAACCGATTTCCTTAATGGTAATTTTGATCGCTGCTTTTTTGGATAAGCCCTTTTTCAATTCATCCACGTATTTGGACATAATATGAATGACATCGGATGTCCCAACGATAATCATCAAAACGGGGTATAAGGCTGACATGGCATTCAATTCCCGACCTGTGATACCGAGGATACCAAGAAAAATAAGCATTCCCAAACCAATGGAAACCAAAGCCGTTGCGATACCCCACACCCGCCTGAAAATCAAGAACATAACGATACTGACCAACGCACCCGACACCAAAGCAGAAACGGTCACTTCTCGTTTTTGCATTGCCACCAGTTCTTTCTGAAAATAAGGACGACCCAAGAAATGATACTCCTCGAAATTGTAGTCTTGCATCAGTTCGTTCAGCGCAATCATAAATTCCTCCGATTGCTCCAAACTAATGCGTTCAATAATTTTTAGAGCGACCACTAGGGTTTGTGCATCTTCGGAAATAAGGTTGTACAAAAAGCGTTCATCTTGAAGAATCCGTTTTTTATCGCTTTCGTATTTCGAGGGATTATCTCTATGAATAGCAGGAATGGCAGTCATGCCAAAAGGTGTTTTCAGGGGATAAGAAATGGTGGTCAGGGATTGTCCTTCGACTACATATGGGAGTTTTTTAGTCGCTAGCGTCAGTCGATGAAACTCATTCAAAAAACCCTGCTCAAATGCACCTGCTTCTCGACGCACCGCAATGAGCATGAAGTTGTCATCGGTCTCGAAATCTTCCGTAAATTGCCGAAAATACGCTAGGTCAGGATCGTCGGTAGGAAAAAATTGCTCAAAATCGAAGGAGAATTGTAATCGAAAAAGATAGAACGCACTGATTATCGCAAAAATCGTAAAACTCGTTATAGAGAGTATCCGAAGGTTTTGGCTCATGCAAAATTCAACAGTTGGTGAAAATGCTATGCTAACACCCGCAAGGAGGGAAGGTTTTTGGTGTTCTATATTTTTTGCTCGTCCTTTTTATTTATGACAGGCTCGTGCTTTATTTTCTCAACTTTTTGGCTAACCGTATGAGATATTTCATCAATCAGTACTACCACTATGCGATCTTCTTTGATGGCTTATCCAAAGTCTAAATGCTTCAATAAGATTTGAAATTCGAGCTCAATTGATAGTTCGTCAATCTGACTGCTTGCTTTTAATAGCTAGCTGCTCTTTTATTAAGTCGTCCATTTTCAAGAATCTATAAAAATATACTTAGGAAGGAGACATAAGTAAATTTGCAATTTTGGGCAGGCAGCTTTGTGTTCAGCTTTTACTTGAAAAACCGCGTCTAGCCTAGTTAAATAAGGATTTTTTACCTTCAGAATAAGGTCAAAAGAACCAACCAAAATTTGTAAAGTTGTTTTTGACTCGTTCCTCAAAGCCATTTTTTGCTTTGAACCTTATCACGAATGATGGCGTTAAGGTGGCTGGACTTGTACATGTAGTATGAGTGATAAAATATCATTATGACTAACGGTACTTACAAAAAAAATGGGGTTCACAAAATTGATTTAATCGAAGAATTCGGTGATGCCCATCACAGTAGCAATCCCGAAACGCCGATGCGAGAAGGGGCGTTTGACTTATCAGAGGCGGAGAAACAAGAAAAAATAGCAGGACATTTTCGAGAAATCCTCCACACCCTCGGTATGGATTTGGAGGACGATAGTATTCAAGGTACACCACGTCGAGTGGCTAAAATGTTTGTAAAAGAAATTTTTTCAGGACTCAATCCAAACAATGAACCAGCGATCACCCTATTTGAAAACAAATTTGGTTATGAGCAAATGTTGGTGGAGAAAAACATCAAACTTCACACCTTTTGCGAACATCATTTTCTTCCCATTTACGGCGTAGCGCACATTGCCTATATTGCTAGTGGTCAAGTAGTTGGATTGTCTAAACTCAATCGAATTGTCGAATATTTTGCTAAACGACCACAGGTACAAGAGCGATTGACGGTACAAATTGCGAGTTACTTACGCACTGTCCTGCGCACCGAAGATGTAGCTGTATACATTGAAGCCAAGCATATGTGTGTGCAACTAAGAGGCGTTGAACACAATGACAGTAGCACTGTTACAAGCGAGTACAGCGGAAAATTCTTGGAAGAAGCAACTCGTAATGAGTTCTTGGAAAGTATTCGCTAACATTTGATATACTTGGGCAGGTTTAGAGAATACTTGCCCTACTGAACTAATACGATTCATGGAATTATTGCAAAATAAGAACGTCCTAATAGTGGGCGCGACGGGCGGTATAGGCGCAGAAAGTACACGCTTGATTAAGCATAATAAGGCTAATGTATTTATCACGGGCAGAGATGAAAGCAAATTACGAGAGATTGCGTCTCAAAATGGCATTCCCGATACACAGGTATTTGCCTTAGACATCACCAACGCAGCGGCGGTCGAAGCTGTTGGACAGAAAATTCACGAACAAATTGGGCAGTTGGATGTATTGGTCAACGCGGCGGGTATGGCAATTATCAAGCCCTTGGAGTCCATGACCTTCGAGGATTTCAATACCGTGATTGATGTCAATTTGAAAGGTACATTTCACCTCATTAAGGTCTTTTTGCCACCAATGAAAGCGGTGAAAAAAGGATTAGTCGTCAATATTCCTGGTGTTCTAGGAAAAACGCCTATGGCAGGTGCAGCCGCTTATTCTGCTTCTAAATACGGCATTAATGGAATGCTTAAATCCGTACGAGAAGAATTGCGACGCACCAATGTTCGCATCACCAACCTTTATCTAGGTGGTGTTGATTCTCCATTCTGGGATACCATTGATATGCGGGTCAATCGCGACAAATTCATTACCGCAAAAGAAGCGGCAAAAGCGGTTTGGTTTTTGTGTCAACAACCAACTTCTGGTGTGGTATCTGAGATGGTGATACAGCCGTTCAACCATCAGGCGATATAAGGTTGTTTTGGATGCTTAGTAACGGACAAATAATAACTTCCCGATTTATGACTAAGCGCAGGTAAGGCATCACCGCCCATCCGCTTTGCGGTAAATTCAATTGAATTATTGAATTTAGCGAAAAGTACTTAAAAATCGTTACATAGCCGTAGCTGTGGAGCTATTTTTAAGTGCTTTTAGCTCAAAAAATAGCTCGCTCAAATTGTGATACTTATCTAACCACTTGCTTACTACTTTGAGCGCTCAAACAAAAAATAAGAAACATACTCCGCATAAGTTCTAATCTGACTATTATCAGCATCCGAAGCAGCTTTACCGAGGGCGAAGTCGTGATCGTGAATCGTCCACCCATTTTCTAGTAATTCGC
>JBCDKV010000374.1:0-5590 GCA_038746215.1 Bacteroidota bacterium
GGTCGTCACGTTGGTTTTGGTGATGGTGTCTACAAAAGTATGGACGGCGGCAAAAGCTGGAAGAACATGGGCTTGAAAAAGTCGGAGCATTTGTCTAAAATTATCGTGCATCCAGAAAACTCTAATGTGGTTTGGGTAGCTGCACAAGGGCCGCTTTGGAACAAAGGTGGGGAGCGTGGTCTATACAAAAGCATCGATGGCGGTGAAAACTGGACAAAAACCCTCGGCAACGAAGAGTGGACGGGCGTAACCGATATTGCCCTTGATCCACGCGATCCAGAGCGCATCTACGCTGTGACTTGGGATCGACACCGAACCGTGGCAGCTTATATGGGTGGTGGACCAGGCACAGGGATTCATCGCTCTGATGATGGCGGCGAAACTTGGACGGAACTCAAAAAAGGGATTCCTTCCTCTAATTTAGGAAAAATTGGGATTGCCTTGAATCCACACGATCCAGATGTGATCTATGCAGCGATTGAATTGGATAGAAGAAAAGGAGGCGTTTACAAATCAACCGACCGTGGAGCTTCTTGGAGCAAACAATCTGATGCCATTTCGGGTGGAACGGGACCACATTACTACCAAGAATTGTACACTTCGCCGCATCATCCCGAACGCTTGTACTTGATGAACGTCAGCATTCTAATGTCTGATGATGGTGGTAAAAACTTCAATTCTTTTACTCGCATTACGCATTCTGACAATCACGCCATTGCCTTCCGAGCCGATGATCCAGACTACGTGCTAGTAGGAACAGATGGTGGTTTGTACGAGAGCTTCGATGGTGGCTCAAACTGGCGATTCATCGACAATATGCCGATTACGCAATACTACAAAGTAGCCGTGGATGATCGCGAACCTTTCTACCATATTTTTGGTGGTACGCAAGACAATGGCTCGCACGGCGGACCTTCCAGAACCGACAACCGACACGGTATCCGCAATGCAGACTGGTACAAAACACTGGGTGGCGACGGACACCAATCCGCAACCGAGCCTGGCAATCCAAACATCATGTATGCCGAATCGCAGCAGGGCTATTTGAACCGCGTCGATCAGATTACGGGCGAGGCAGTATTCATTCAGCCACAAGCAGGCGAAGGCGAAGATTACGAACGCTACAATTGGGATGCGCCCATTTTGGTGAGTCCACATTCGCCCAAGCGTCTGTATTTTGCTTCGCAACGCGTTTGGCGTTCGGATAATCGAGGCGATAGTTGGACGGCGATTTCGGGTGATTTGACCCGCAACGAAGAACGCGTAAAGCTACCCATCATGGGTAAAGTACAGAGCTACGACAATCCTTGGGATGTCTATGCGATGTCCAACTACAACAGCATCACCTCGCTATCTGAATCACCTGTGCAAGAAGGTTTGATTTATGCAGGAACGGATGATGGTATCATTCAAGTAACCGAAAATGGTGGCGAAACTTGGACAAAAATCATGGCAAAGCAATTGCCTAATTTGCCCGAACGTGCTTTCGTCAACGACATCAAAGCCGATATGCATGACGCCAATACGGTCTATGTCGCTTTGGACAATCACAAAGAAGGGGATTTCAAATCTTACCTCTACAAAAGTACGGATAAAGGCAAAACTTGGACTTCGATTGCGGGCGACCTACCAGAAAAACACCTCGTTTGGCGAATTGTACAAGATCACGTGAAGCCAGAATTAATGTTCTTGGCAACGGAATTTGGAATTTACTTTACTTTGGACGCTGGCAAAGCTTGGAATAAACTCAGCGGCGCACCGACGATTTCCTTCCGTGATCTGGTGATCCAAAAACGCGAAAACGACTTGGTAGGGGCTTCTTTTGGTCGCTCGTTCTTTGTCTTGGATGATTACAGTCCACTGCGCGAAGTGAACGATGAAGTCTTGGCAAAAGAAGGGGCATTGTTCCCTGTGAAAGATGCGCTTTGGTATCAGCCAAAATCTATTGTGAGTGCACAGGGCAATGCAAAATACGTCGCCGAAAATCCAGCTTTCGGAGCGGTCTTTACTTACTATTTATCCGAAAAATATGCTTCTGCTAAATCCGAGCGTAAAAAGAAAGAAAAGGAGTTGGCGAAAGAAGGTAAGGACATTCCGTTTGCAGGTTGGGATGCTTTGGCAGCAGAAAGCGCGGAAGAAGGAACAAAAATCTGGTTGACGGTAAAAGACAGCGAAGGCAATGTTGTGCGTAGAATAGCGGGCAAAACGGGCAAAGGATTTCATCGGGTATCTTGGGATTTGATGCGTGCTTCTCAGCGTCCGATTAAGCCAGGTCAGAAGCAGACTAGAAGCTGGTGGGAGCGTGGTTTTATGTCCATGCCAGGCAACTATACCGTAACACTTTCCAAGCAAGAAAAAGGCAAAGTAACGGATTTGTCCGAACCCGTTGAATTCAAAGTCGTACCATTGCGAGAAGGGGCATTGGAAGGTGCACCGAAAGAAGAATTTATCGCTTTCATCGAAGATTTAGAGCAAACACAAGCTCAGCTATCTGCCGCTAATTACCTCTTGGAAGAGAGTATGAACAAAGTGGATGCAATGCAAACTGCCTTGACGCGTACCAATACCGATATGGGTGGGCTTTATGAGGAATTACACGCTGCAAAAGGGAAACTCATGGACATCAAAACGATGATGGAAGGCAACGCAGCCAAGAATGAAATCGGAGAGAAAAACGCACCCGATGTCAGCAGCCGTTTCTTTACTGCCTATCGCGGCGCGACTTCTACTTATGGTCCGACGCCGATGCACAAAGAAAGCCTAGCTTTAGCACAAAAGCAGTTGAAAACACTGATGAGTAAGTTACAAACGATCAGCGATGAACATCTACCCAAAATGGAGAAAAAGCTGTCAGATGCTGGCGCACCTTGGATAGAGGGGCAGGCGATTCCTAGGGATTAGTTATTGATGCGAACAACGACTATACATATCTTATCTTCCTTGACATTTGACTCAGATATAGTTCAGGTCAATATCTGCAAATTGAGCAACAAGTATGCTCCGTAATTCTCTTCGGACGGAAACACAAATTTCAACTTATTTTTCTCCAAAAAATAAGTTGAAATTTGTGTTTCCGTTCATAAAAACCTTTGGGCATACTTGTTGCGCGATCTCAAACGCTTTACTAAGTTTCAAAAGTTCGGTAAAGCTGTTGCTGCTACAAAATGGAGTATCTTCCCTGTTATTCGCATCATTATTTTTAGAATAGTTTTTAGGTTTTTCTTCAAAAGGAGTTTATGGTAGTGATGGGGTTATTCTTGATGATTTTCAAGAGTAATCCCATTTCTATCCTAAAGGTTATCTTCAAAAGAAAAGCGCCTAAAATTTATCATAAATAAAAAATATAAATAAATTTGTGACCTTGAAAAGCCTATCTGCTCGTTCACCCCATCGCCTTTTCAATCTTCTCTTTAACTTCTTGCTTTGGTAACATACCCTCAAAGTGGTCGATCATGGTTTTGTCTTTAAAGATCAAAGTAGTTGGGATTCTGTGTACACCGAACTCATTGGCAAAGGCTTCGGAGTCCTCCGTATCTATTTTCACGAAGTGGATATTTTTCGGATATTCAGCGGAGAGTTCCTTTAAGATATTGTCCATGATCTGGCTCGTTCCTTTCCAATCTGCAGAAAATTTCATCACAATGGGGGTGCCGTTTGCTGATTGCAGCAGTAGACTCGCTTCTTCTTCATTGAATACTCTATAATTAGATTTGTTATTCATTTCTTCAATAAATATATGTAACTGCATCTCTAAGCCCGCACATAGTAAATAACCTATTTTTGATTAAATATAAGAAATGATGATGGGCAAAAGTAGAATCACAAGGAAACACTACATACACATTAAATCCAAATCAGTAGTAAATGTTCAGTTTTTTTTGTGAGAAGGTCATTCTACTTAAATCTAATAATTTTTTTCTGAGGACGACAATGGTTGGATTAGCCTTGTTTTAATGAGATTTCAGTGTTCTTACACTCCGTTTGGGATAAAAAAGTGCATTTTGCTCCCTTGATATTTCTAAATGCAAGTTATTGAGCGTACTTTCAAATTTGGCGGCATCGAGCCTGCCAAATTTGATCAAGGTTTTTTAAGGACAAAGAAGCGATTCTCGCTTCTTTGTCCTTAAAAAACCTTGATTCGCTGAGTAGGTGTCGACCTCCTCCTCAGCGAAAACTTACCCTCAGATTTAGAGGTAAATGATATGAACAAAACCTATCTTTTTTCAAAAATGGAAGCACTTTTTTACCCCGTTTGCAGTATAGAACCAAACTTTCACAGTTTATGAAACAGTTCCTAATACACACCTCAACGATCATTTTCGCAATTTTCATTGGTAGCCAAATCACCGAAGGTGTACTACTTGTACCTTACTGGCAGTCGCTACCTGCTCCCGACTTTTACGCTTATTATAGTGAATTTGGTACGGTAATCGGTCGATTTTATACCATTTTGACGATCCTAGCGGCGGCTATTCCTATTTGTGTAGCTATTTATTGCCGACTCACGAAGACTGATGCTTTTAAATTTGCTGCTATCGCTTCCCTTTTTGCAATCTTGTTCATTGCCTTTTTCTATGTCTATTTTAAAGACACCAATGAGCTATTTTTTCAAGCCGCACTCTCTGAAACCGCATTGCAAGAGGAACTAGTCACGTGGAGTTATTGGCATTGGGGAAGAATCGTGGTGGAAGTCATTTCGCTCAGTTTTTTAATCGTCGCTTTTGATAGGATGCGAGCTTAGCAGTCAGATATTAGAAGCGAGCAGTCAGATTAGCAAATCAAAAATAGGACTGTACGAAGTCCTGTTTTCCTTAGAGCTTGTTTGGAGCAAGATTGAACTGTAAATTAATAGTTTACGGTTCTGGCGAAGAAAATAATAGCGACTTTATTGGTATGAACGAGCGATCCTACAGGTAAATATTCAGTGAATATTTAAGCGAGTGAACCGCTTCGCGGATGGGTGGCAGCGATTATTTTCAAAGTCAGGTTCGGAAAATATTGGTTTACAGGAAGAGAATGCTCCAAACATGCTCTTAACATTGTACTCGGAAACAGCTTGAGTCAACGCAAAATAATTGAGCAACAAGTATGCTCAGTGATTCTCTTCGGATGGAAACACTTTAGGCATACTTGTTGGGCGATCTCAAGGGGTTGATCAAAACTTCTTACACACCTGATTCTCAATAATTTTTTCCAAAAATCACTGGATATAGCTCTTTTTCTATCCGAAAAATCTTTTTGGAAACGGAGTAAAAATGTATTTCTCAGCCGCTAAGTGACGGACGAAAAATAAGTTCCTCATTTTGACCGAGCGGATTTTGTTTTGATACTACTCAGCAAAAGGGATGCAAGGGTTCCCTTTTCTGAGTCTAACGTAGGAATCCTTTTGGCTGGCGAGGCTTTTTAACGCAGTAGCAGGGCAAAAGATGCCGTCACAAATCGGGAAAGTTATTATTTGTCCGTTACTAACTATCTTGCTTAGCAAACACACGCTTCAGCAAGTCCGTAGTTCTTGCCGCTACATTT
This sequence comes from Bacteroidota bacterium, assembly GCA_038746215.1. Taxonomy (GTDB): domain Bacteria; phylum Bacteroidota; class Bacteroidia; order Chitinophagales; family Saprospiraceae; genus JAAUTG01. Next base: position 5,527 of record JBCDKV010000374.1, read on the forward strand.
TCGCGAATATCCAACTCCTTTTTCTCTACCATATCAAACAAGCCTGCTAAAGCTTGGGAAGTGA
>JBCDKV010000375.1:0-5582 GCA_038746215.1 Bacteroidota bacterium
ATTCGATAGAGGTTGGGCTAATGAAAGATAAAATATTTCTAGACACCAATATTTGGATTTATAATTATTCTGATGAGACCAAATCTACTATTGCGAAGAAAGTCATTGGAGATAATTTTGAGTAAATTGTAGTCAGTACGCAAGTTCTGAATGAATTGTTCAATGTACTTGCAGTAAAACTAAAGGCAAAATCGAAAGAAGAAGGAAAAGAAGTACTTCAATATTTGGTCAAGCATTTTTCTCTTTCTCTTGTCACTGAAGAAACAATACTGTTGGGTATTGACATTTCAATTAAATACCACTATCGCTATTTTGATGCCTTGATGATTGCTAGTGCTTTGGAAACAGATTGTAGGATTCTTTATTCTGAGGATATGCAGCATGGACAAATTATTGAAGATCGGCTAAAAATCGTGAATCCGTTTTTATCTAATTGATTCAAGATAAACCCAAAAATTATGAGACTATCTGTACTAACAAACTGCTTGCTCGCGTTTTTTTAACAGCAAGTACGCAAGCACGAAACTTATCCAATTACCAAAATTTCTTTGAAGTACAACTGAAAGAACACGACGCTCTAGGAAAAAGTATTGGACTAAGAGCATGTTTGGAGCACTATCTTCCTGTAAACCAATATCTTCCGAACCTGACTTTGAAAATAATCGCTCGTTTATACCAATAAAGTCGCCATTATTTTCTTCGCCAGAACCGTAAGCTACTGATTTACAGTTCAATCCTGCTCCAAACAAGCTCTAAATCAAACCTCTAGCCTTCAGTTCCAAATACTTATTCACACTTTGGATAGATAAATCTTCGGGTCGAGTCAGCACGGCTTGGATACCGTATTGTTGTAGTTTTTGCACCATAGCGTTTTTGGAGGCTACGAACTTTTGGGCAATCGTTTGGTGGTAAATACCTTCCAAATCTTCGACCTTTTCTTGGGCAAAGTCCTTGATTTCGGTATTCTCAAAGAAGACGACCACCAATAAGTGCATCGTATTGATTTTGCGCAAAATCGGTAATACTCGATCTAGGGCGTACATACTCTCAAAATTGGTGTAGAGCAGAATAAGGCTACGTCCGCTGATCAACTTTCGAGTCGCGTAGTACAGTAGTTCGTAATTGGACTCGACGCTTCGTTCTTTCTCTTTGTAGAGTGCTATCAATATTTTTTGTAGTTGTTCAGCACGACTGTCCGCTTTGAGTACCGTTCCAATTTTATCCGAAAAACTTAGCAGCCCCGCCCGATCATGTTTTTTCAAAATAATATTCGAGAGTGCTAAGGTCGAATTGATGGCATAATCCATCAGGCTAAGTCCTTGAAACGGCATACGCATGTGTCGACTTTTATCAATGATGCTGTACACTTGCTGCGAACGCTCGTCTTCGTATTTATTGACCATCAAGCTACCTTTTCGGCTACTAGCTTTCCAATTGATACTCCTGTAATCATCTCCCCGCACGTAGTTTTTGATGTGATCAAATTCGTAGCTGTGTCCAATGCGACGCATTTTTTTGATGCCTTGCTGATAAGAAATGCGATCAAATGCTTGTAGCTCCATTTGCTTCATCTGAATGATGGACGGATAAACCGCTACGTCCGCCTCCTGCGCTACTCGAATGCGTCGTTCGACTAGATTGAGCGCAGTACTCAGGTAGAGATTGATGTCGCCGAAGCCATATTCACCCCGCTCTAATGGCCGCAATTCGTAGGTGATGCGTTTCTGCTCCCTAGCGGCTAGTGTCGTATTCCTTTCAAAGTCTCTGATCTGTAACTGAACAGGCAATTCATCAATGATCTGGATTTGATATGCTGCTTCGGTATAGTTGAAGAGGTCAATATGAATATCGTTGGCATCGCTGAGCGAAAGTACTTTTGGCAGTACACGCTTAGCATCGACTCGTGTGCTTTTTTTGAACAGTCGAAAAATATCCGTAGCAATCAAAGCAATACTCAGCACAAACAAAGCCAAAGCCACTGGAAAGAGTAGGGGAATGGCAAAGCCCAGCAGGAAGAGCAGACAAAGTCCTCCCAAGAGTAGGAAGAAACGATTGCTTAGGTATAAATTTTTAAATAGGTTTTTCATGGCGTGAAGATAAGGAATGGTACACGAATAAATAAAAATTAGGGCTGTACGAAGTCTTAGTTTTGTTAACATTTTGCTTGGGAGCGCCCTGAGTCAACGCTGGACAATTGAGCAACAAGTAGGCTAAGGGAATCTCTTCGGACGGAAACACAAATTTCAACTTATTTTTTGGAGAAAAATAAGTTGAAATTTGTGTTTCCGTCCATAAAAAACCTTTAGGCATACTTGTTGCGCGATCTCAAGCGCTTCACTAAGATTTATTTCAAGTATTGCTCAAGACTTCGTACAGCCTCAAATAAAAATTAGTAATTCGAGAACTAAAGCTTCAGCTACTTTTGTATTTCAGATAAATATGTCGATCTTTCCACAGCAAAATGCTACCTACTTATGCACGAATTCGACCACAACTTACTCCAATGCCCAATTACAAAAGAGCATTTGACCCTCATTTCGCAAAATGATATAGCAGCGTTGGTGGAAGGACATCGTTTTGAGCAGGCTTTTATCAACGAATCGAAGACCTTTCTCTATCCCGTTGTGCAGGAAATTATTCAACTTTTACCTTACTATGCCATACCGATAGTAAGGTCCGATACAGCGCATCAAGCGATGCACTTCGATAAAGATAGGGTATTCAGGTACTATAATGAGATACAATACGAGCAGGTAGCAGAAAATACGATTTACGCCGACGCGAGAAAATTTCTGGATTTTAGGGCGGTTTCGCGTGATTATATTCAAAACTCGCTCAGAAAAGCGCGGGCATACATCAAACCAGCAGGAACGTATTTTTTAGATATTGCGTCGGGTCCGATTGGGCTACCCGCTTATATTGGATTATCCGAAGGATATGAATATAGAGTATGTGTGGATTTGTCGTTCAATGCCCTTTTGGAAGCCAAAAATAACCTAAAGCAGCAGAAAGGAATTTTCATCTGCGGCGACATCAGCAATATTCCTATTAGCACAAATCGCTGTGATGTAGCTGTCAGTCATCATACGCTCTATCATTTGCCCAAAGCTCAACAAGCTAGAGCAGTGCATGAATTGTACAGGGTAACAAAGGTAGGTGGGCGAGTCGCCATCATTTACAGTTGGTTCTATCATTCTTGGCTGATGAATATCAGTCTATTTCCTTTGCAGCTTTACAGAATATTACGTCACTTGGCAGGAAAACTCTATGTGAGGTTATTTCCTCAAAAGGCGCGATTGTACTTCTATCCACATAGCCCCAGATGGTTTAGAAACTTAGGCTACGGAGGGCAATTAAACATTTACTGCTGGCGATCACTGAATAAACAATTCTTGGAAGTTTTTATCCATGACAATGCCTTGGGCAGAAAGATTTTAGCCCAAGTTGAGCGTTTGGAAAAAAAATATCCTAAGCGAATGGGTATATTGGGGGATTATCCCATTATTACGATTGATAAGGTGAAGGAAAAGTAATTAGCAATTTGAGCATAGGCTTGTACGAAGCTTTGAACAACACTCGGAGCAAGTCTGAGAAAGCTTTTGAGATCGCGCAACAAGTATGCTTAAAGGATTTTTATAGACGAAAACACCAAGCTTTTCTTCTTAATTAGCTTTCAGGTAACGGACAAAAAATAAGTTCCTCATTTTGACCGAGCAGATTTTGTTCTGCTACTACTCAGCAAAAGGGATGCAAGGGTTCCCATTTCTGAGTAGTAGCAGGACAAAAGATGCCGTCATAAATCGGGAAGTTATTATTTGACCGTTACCAGGAATATGCGGAACTAAAAAAATAATACTTTTGTTCCCTCGAAACTAAATCAAGAAAAAATAAATGAAACCATCCATACCGAAAGGGACAAGAGATTTTACGCCAGCGCAAACGACGCGCCGAAACTATATTTTTGATACCATCAAGACAGTATTCGTCAAATATGGGTTTCAGCCGATTGAAACGCCCGCCATGGAAAACCTATCCACTTTGACGGGCAAATATGGCGAAGAAGGCGATAAATTGTTGTTCAAAGTATTGAATAATGGCGACTTTTTAGCTAAAGCCGATGCGGACGCACTCGCTGCAAAAGACTCTACTCGTTTGGTTACTTCCATCTCCAAAAGAGGTTTACGCTACGATCTGACCGTCCCTTTCGCACGCTTCGTAGTTATGAACCAAAACGAACTTGCCTTTCCCTTCAAACGCTATCAGATTCAACCCGTTTGGCGAGCAGATCGTCCACAAAAAGGACGCTACCAAGAGTTTTATCAATGTGATGTAGATGTGGTGGGATCAGATGCTTTGGTGTTTGAAGCCGAGTTGACGCAAATCTTCGACGAGGTCTTTGAAGCCCTGAATTTAGCGGTGGATATCAAAATCAACAACCGCAAAGTGCTGGCGGGCATGGCGGAAGCAGCGGGCATATCCGATCAGTTTATGGATATGACGATTGCGATAGATAAACTGGACAAGATCGGAATGGCTGGCGTTCGTAAGGAAATGGCAAGCAAAGGCATCGGCGAAGCAGCGATGAATAAAATTGAGCAGATGTTACAAGTGGACAGTGTGGAAGCCTTGCAACCCTTATTTGCGGACAGTGAAATTGGACAAAAAGGACTGGAGGAATTGACGACGGTTTTCGACTATCTATCGGCAGGGACAATAAAGAACAAAGTAACTTTCGATGTGACCCTAGCTCGTGGCTTGAACTACTATACGGGCTGTATTTTTGAAGTCGAAGCAGATACAACCGCTTATCCAAAACTAAAAATGGGTAGCATTGGTGGTGGCGGACGTTACGACGATTTGACCAGTGTATTTGGCATGAAAAATATGTCGGGCGTCGGTATTTCTTTCGGCGCAGCACGTATCTACGATGTCATGGAAGAACTGGAATTATTCCCGAAAGCGATTGAACAAAGTTTGCAAATTATCTTTATTGCTTTTGACGAACCGACCTTCAATTACGCCTTTCGCTGCCTAAATCAGGTGCGCACCAAAGGTATATCCGCAGAAATTTATCCCGAACCCACCAAAATGAAAAAGCAAATGAAATACGCCAATGCCCGCAATGTTCCCTACGTCATTTTAGTCGGCAGCCAAGAAATGGAAAGTGGTAAATTGAGCTTGAAAAATATGGCAACGGGCGAACAACTATCGCTGCGTTTGGAGGAGATTGTGGCTAGGTTTAGTGCTTGATTATTGCATGGTTGCATGGTTGCATGGTTTCATGGCTGTATATTTAAAATGCGGATAACGGGTAAAATACTCCATTTTGTGGTAGGCACAGCTTTGCTAGACTTTTGAAACTGAGTAAAGTGTTTGAGATCGCGCAACAAGTATGCCCAAAGGTTTTTTATGGACGGAAACACAATTTTCAACTTATTTTTCTCTGAAAAATAAGTTGAAAATTGTGTTTCCGTCCGAAGAGAATTACTGAGCATACTTGTTGCTCAATTTGCGGATATTGACCTGAACTATATCTGAGTCAAATGTCAAGAAAAATGAAATCTACACAGTCGTTATTCGCA
>JBCDKV010000376.1:0-5569 GCA_038746215.1 Bacteroidota bacterium
ACTTGATTGGTTAAGTCCAGTGCATTTAAAGCTGTGGTAGCAGATTCCACAAATTCCGTTGCATTGATCGCACGAGCAATATTGCGTTCGACCAGCGTTTTATTTGTAAATAATTGGGTTTCGGAAATACTACTGATTCTACGGTTATTATCAATCAAGACTTCATTGAACCGCTGGTATTTTTCGTCTACCTTGCTGATGTTACCATCTATGGTAGCGGCGATGGAATCCATTCGTTGCTGTACGCTGCGGTTGTATTCGTCGGAGACTTTGACCATTTCAAAGTAACGTTCGTAAAGTACATAGACGCTGTCTGCCAACCCTGTTTGGGCTTGTAACTGATTGATAGATAGAATGACAGTGAATAAAAATAGATATTTGATGTAGCGCATTTTATTTGAGTATTATTTTAAGCGTTTGTCTGATTCTATGCAAAAATTCCCGAACTTAAATAACGATCTCCTCGATCACAAACGATACTGACGATCAGTCCGTCATCTAGTTCCGCTGCTAGTCGAAGGGAAGCAGTCATTGCACCACCGCTGCTGATGCCTGCAAAGATACTTTCTTCTTGCGCCAATCGCTTGGTGGTTTGTACCGCATCTTGCTGACTTACATCGATAATCCGATCCACTCGCTTTGCATCGTATATTTTAGGTAGATATTCGGGTGACCAGCGACGGATGCCTGGAATTCTGCTGCCATCTTCGGGTTGCACTCCGACAATTTGAACATTCGGGTTCTGTTCTTTTAAGTATCTCGAAACGCCCATGATCGTGCCCGTAGTACCCATCGAAGATACAAAATGTGTAATTTTTCCACTGGTTGCTTCCCAAATTTCGGGTCCAGTAGTGCGGTAGTGCATTTTCCAATTGTCGTCGTTACCGAATTGGTTGAGCATGAAGTAGCCTTCCTGTTCTACCAGTGAAGTTGCATAGGCTCTGGAGTATTCGATACCCTTTGCATCGGGTGTAAGTACCACTTTTGCACTGTAGGCTTTCATCGTCTGAATGCGCTCCTTAGTAGCACTTTCGGGCATCACTAAGGTCATATCCAATTCAAATTGGCGAGCGATCATCGCCAAAGCAATGCCCGTATTACCACTCGTTGCTTCAATGAGGCGTGATCCTTTTGTGATTTCGCCTCTATCTACTGCGCCTTTGATCATGCCATAGGCAGCTCGATCTTTCACGCTTCCTCCAGGATTTTGTCCTTCCAATTTACCAAAAATCTGGACTTTAGGATTTTCGTTGAGATATTGGATAGCCGTTAAGGGCGTATTGCCAATCAAATCTAGTATGGATGTCATCAAGCTGTTTTTTACAGTATGGAGATATGTTATTTATGCGAATAACGACTGTAAGTAACGATCAAATAATAACTTCCCGATTTATGACGGCATCTTTGGTCCTGCTACTGCGTTGAAAAGCCTCGCCAGCCGAGAGGATTCCTGCGTTTTTCCCCTTGTATCAGAACAAAATCTGCTCGGTCAAAATGTGGAACTTATTGTTTGTCCGTTACTAAATTTCTCATTTTTCCTAACATTTGACTCAGATATAGTTCAGGTCGATGTCCGCAGATGGAGCAACAAGTATGCTCAATAATTCTCTTCGGACGGAAACACAAAATTTCACTATTTTTTTTAGAGAAAAATAGTGAAATTTTGTGTTTCCGTCCATAAAACCCTTTGAGCATACTTGTTGCGCGATCTCAGGAGCTTTACCAGAATTTCTCTCGAGCATCACCAAAAACTTTGTACACACCTAAACAAAAATTAGCAATTTGATAATAAAAGTGCCAACTACTTTTACACTTAGGATAAACATATCTCTAAATAAGTCATTGTTTTCAAAGTCAAGTTCATGAGCTATCAGCTAACAGGGAGATAATGCTCCAAAGATGCATTCAATTTTAGGAGAAGTCTTTGAGGGTATGGATCGGCAAAGATAAGATGGATGTATTGATATGCCAGCATCAATTAAAGAGAAAAATGATGAGTTTGATTTATCCTGCGTCGGGATAAAAAAGTGTACTTTGCATGAAACAATGTCCGAAGGGCAAAAAAAAAGCTCCTACATTGCGTAGGAGCCGAATTTACGTATGAAACTTTACTCTCACTGATTTGCATCTTTAGTTTTGAAAGGTTGTATGTATGTTTTAATTATCGTCCCGTTGTTTGCCTATATAGACGTTATTTCATAGACGTTGGTTGCATGAACACCAAATTTTTCAGCTTTTTTAGTAAACTTTCACATATAATTAGGAATTTCTTAACATTAAGAAAAATTATATATGAATATGTTGACATTTTACTTGATGTGTAGCGAACACAAACTACCACTTAATCAGAGCAGAAGCCCAAGTAAACCCACTCCCAAAAGCTGCTAGGCACACCAAATCTCCTGATTTTACCTTGCCAGCTTCCCAAGCCTCACAAAGCGCAATCGGGATAGAAGCGGCTGTTGTATTGCCATATTTCTGAATGTTGTTCCAAACTTTATCATCTGGCAATCCCAATCTTCTCTGCACGAATTGACTAATTCTCAGATTCGCTTGGTGCGGCACAAACATGTCAATGTCGCTTCCTTCGTAACCATTTGCATCCAGTGCTTCTTTAATAACCTCAGGGAACTTGGTCACTGCAAATTTAAACACGTGCTGACCGTCCATGTTCGGATAAATGTCTTCTTCTTCCCAAGATTTTTCGGTCAAGAACGCCCCTCCAAACTCTTGATCTGGATATCCAAATCGTTCTTTGTCCAGAAAGACACCACCGTGAGAGCCTGGATTGATGTAAGCTAATCGTTCGGCATGGTCGCCATCGGCGTGCAAATGCGTCGAAAGGATACCTCGGCTGTCGTCTTCCGAAGGTTGTATGACTACCGCACCAGCACCATCTCCGAAAATAACGGTAACATTACGCCCTCTAGTCGTAAAGTCCAATCCGCAAGAGTGCATCTCTGCTCCGACGAGTAATACGTTTTTGTACATGCCCGTTTTGACAAACTGATCGGCAATCGACAGTCCATATATAAATCCACTGCACTGATTCCGAATATCTAAAGCACCGATACCTTGCATACCCATCTCTCTTTGTAGCAGCACGCCGCTGCCTGGGAAGTAGTAATCTGGACTCAGCGTAGCGAATATGATGAAATCGACGTCTTTTTCTGTAATACCTGCTCTTTCGATGGCTATTTTTGCTGCTTTTACCCCTAGTAGAGAGGTTGATTCTTTGTGCTTTTCGGCATATCTTCTTTCTACGATCCCCGTCCGCTCTTGTATCCACTCATCCGAGGTCTCCATCACCTTGGTCAAATCATTATTGGTCACTATTTTTTCTGGAACGTAATATCCTATTCCTCCTATCTTTGATTGTATCATTGCAAAGTCTTTAGATGTATTTGTTTTAAGACCATTTTTCTATTGAGGTGGCAAAATGACAATTTTATTTTAATTTACAAAATCTAAAGCCCATTTCAAGTAGTAGGTTTGTAAAGAATCGGAAGAAAAAGCGCGTTTTTTAATAGAATGCAAACCTATTTTTTACCTTTGCTTGGCTCAAATAAAACGGGATAATGGCAAACAAAAAAGGAGTTTCTGTCGTCATCTGCACCTATAATGGGGCAAACCGATTATCTCCTACGCTCACACACATTGCACAGCAAAAAGTGGACAAGTCTATTGATTGGGAAGTTTTGCTGATTGATAACAATTCAAGTGATGGCAGCGGGGAAATAGCTACAAAAATTTGGCAGCGTACAGCTTGCGAAGTTCCTTTTAGTGTTGTCGTAGAGACCAAAGCGGGTTTGAGTCATGCCAAAGCGAGAGGGCTAAAAGAAAGCTCCAAGTCCTACCTGATCTATGTCGATGATGATAATTCTATCAGTGCAAATTATGTCCAAAAAGTATTTGATATTTTTGAAGCTCACCAAGATGTGGCAGTTTGTTCAGGCGACGGTATGATTGCCGTTCCTGATACGTTTTCGCTACCCACTTGGTGGGAAAAGTTTCAACATGCCTATGCTGTTGGTCTTCAAGGAAAAAGAGAAGGCTACAGCGACCGCAGCTTTCTGTGGGGTGCTTCGAGTGCATTCCGAGTAAGTGCCTTGGAGCAATTATACGAGTTACACGAACTGTATCTGACTGGTAGAATTGGGAGTAAATTGACCGCAGGCGAAGATGCTGAACTTTGTATGTCTTTACAGTTATTGGGCTACCGCCTTTTTTACAGTCCGCAACTACAATATCAGCACCATATCCCAACGGATCGCATCAATCGAAACTATCTGGAAAAAGTGCAAGCTGGATTTGGTGCTTCCTCTGTTATCTTATCTCTCTACAGTGATTTATTGCAAAATCGCAAAACGAACTGGGGAACTGCTTACAAAGCGGCTCGAAAAAGTGTTTGGAGAAAGCGATTTCGATTATTGCGGACAAGTGGCGAACAGCTAAAAGACATAAAAATGAACCTAAGTTATGCTAAGGCTCGTAGAAATGAGTTAAATCGATTCAAGGATCAATATGATGCAACTTATGAGTCTTTGAAGTCTAAGTTTGAGATTTGATCGTATTTGTCTTAATTCCATTGGAAAGGAAACACCAATTCTTTGGATATACTTTTTGCGTGATTTCAAGAGTTTGCTTATTTCAGATACTGTCAAAAACTTCGTACACGACTAATTTTAAATACACAATAAAGATGAAAGCACACGAGATAGATTACCACATCTACGGAGAAGAAATGCAATTCGTAGAAATCGAATTAGACCCAATGGAAACCGTCATCGCCGAATCAGGCGCTTTTATGATGATGGAAGAAGGCATTGAAATGGGAACGCTTTTTGGCGATGGCAGTACCTCTGGTGGCGGTGGACTCTTCGGCAAAGTACTTTCTGCTGGCAAACGCCTGTTGACGGGCGAAAGCTTGTTTATGACGGCCTTCACACACGAAGGCAATGGCAAGAAAAAAGTGTCTTTCGCTTCGCCTTATCCAGGCAAAATCATTCCGCTGGACTTATACCAAAATGAAGGTAAAATTGTCTGTCAGAAAGACGCTTTTCTATGTGCAGCAAAAGGGGTTTCCGTAGGTATTGAGTTTTCTAAAAAAATAGGACGTGGACTCTTCGGTGGCGAAGGCTTCATTATGCAAAAATTAGAAGGAGATGGCTTAGCTTTCCTACACGCAGGCGGCACAATCATTAAAAAAGAACTACTAATTGGCGAAACGCTGAAAGTAGACACGGGCTGTTTGGTTGCTTTCACGCGCCACGTTGATTATGACATTGAGTTCGTCAAAGGTATCAAAAATAAGCTCTTTGGCGGCGAAGGTTTCTTTTTCGCTCGACTACAAGGACCAGGTACAGTTTGGATTCAGTCCTTGCCCTTCGCTCGTTTAGCAGGTCGCGTCTTAGCCAATGCTCGTCCTAGTGGTGGTAAAGGCGAAGGTAGCATTTTGGGGGGCTTGGGCGATTTGTTGGATGGCGATGGATTTGGGTAGTTGCCCACAGTGTAGAGACTCTTTGGGTAGAGATGATGTCTTGCTTGATAATTTTTTCCAAAAGCCATC
>JBCDKV010000377.1:0-5568 GCA_038746215.1 Bacteroidota bacterium
GTTCGAGTCGATTGTAGGAGATTGCACAGTAAATGTGCTGGCAGAACTCTTTAGAGCTTGTTTGGAGCAGGATTGAACTGTAAATCAGTAGTTTACGGTTCTGGCGAAGAAAATAATGGGGCCTTTATCGGAATAAATAAGCGATTATTTTCAAAGTTAGGTTCATAAGATATTGGTTTACGGGAAGATAATGCTCCAAACATGCTACTATTTTTAGGAAGAATAACGACAAGGCTATTGAGACATGAAAGTATAAGGATACTTTCGATTCAAGCAGGTAAAGTTATTTATTTCGCGTTCCTTAAAAAAGTGAACCCAGTGAATTAGGTAGTGGTTGTAGGATTGTATAAGTGCTCCACTTATTCGAAAATACAACTACACACCATGACTACTTCCACTAATATCCCCGCTTTTCTTATTGGTCTAGTACTGCTGCTCGTTGCTTGCGAAGCAACGAGTCCGAATTTGGATGAAGCAGGCGACGATAAACTAGAAAGCAATCAAGTTTATATCACCAATATTGATCTCGCCTACCGAGATACCGTCTACATTCCCATTTATTCGGAACTGTATTACGACGGAAGTCAAGACATTACTTTTCATATGACTTCTACTTTGAGTATTCGCAACACGAGCTTGCGGGATACAATTTATGTGGAAGACATTGATTATTACGATACGGACGGAAAACTTATCTACAAATACTTAGATGCTACTTTGGTACTTACACCGATGCAATCTATAGAATACATCATCGAAAAAGATGAAAATGTTAGAGGTACAGGTGCAAACTTCATCGTGAATTGGGGTGCTAGACACGAGGGTGTGAAGCCACTTTTTCAAGGTATCATGGCATCTATTCGAGGCAGGCAAGGTGTTACGCTAATAACAGATGGGGTGAGTGTGAGCAGTAGAAGAGATAGTACAGTTAGGGTAGAATAATTTTTCATAAGACTCAAACAAAATTTATCCAGCAATCGGAAATTGCTGGATAAAACTCGATTCGATAGTGAGAATTGCTGCCCAACAACTAATTACCAATAGCTGTACCAATACTTTTCAACTTCTCTATACGCCGCTTGTAGATAAACTTTGGCGTTGCTTCGTAGAGCTGTTGGTAGAGTTGCAAAGCAATTTCTTTGTGGCTGATTTGTTCGGGTTCTATTTGCGCCAGCACGTAGTAGGTAGTAGCTTGCTGATGCAGCTCTGGATAATATTTCAATAAACTACTGATGAGCTCAATGGCAGTTTGCTGCTTTCCCGTGACAGACGCAGATCGAGCCGCCAAAATAGTTGCTTCGTAGATGAGATCGGGATTGCCTAGATTTTCTGCTAGCTCGATGGCTTCTTTTTCGATTGCTTGTAAGGCTTCCAGTTTGCCCCACATCAATAAAGTACGCCCTTTTTCTACGAGACTCATACCCAGCACCAGCTTTTGGTCGATCTCCCGGGTCACTTCGATAGCTTTGTCGTAATATTGGTTGGATATTTCAAAATTATCTAGGTAATAATAAATATCACCGAGTGTATTAGCAGCTTTGGCAATACCTTTTTGATAGCCCAATGCCCTGCAAATGGACAATCCTTGCTCTATATTTTTTATTGCTTCATTAAACTCTCCCTTCACGCTGTGCAAATCACCGATGAGTCCCAAAGCAATTGCTTTTCCTTGTTTATCGCCCAGTTCTTCACAGATTTTTAGGTCTTTTACGTAGTTTTCCATGGCTTTTCCGTAATCGCCTTGTCGTTCGTAAATGCGACCAATGCAGCCAATGGAAATAGCAGTAATTTGCTTTTCGCCCAGTTCCTCACTCAGTTCCAGTCCTTTGTAATGGCAATTCAAAGATTCCTTATAATCCCCTTTTTCAAAACAAAGAATACCTAGACTAGTGTACAAATTAGCTAAACCCAACTGATCATTTCGCTCTTTGGAAAGTTGAATCCCTTCTTTTTGCCAGCGAATCCCTTCCTCATAATCAGCTTGATTCATGTAGGTCAGCCCTAAATTGCCAATGATTTTTGGATCGGGATAAATCTTATCTGATTGTCTGGCGAGGTTGATACTTTGCGTCAAATAGGCTTTGGCATCATCGTATGCGCCTTGTCGGAAAAAGAAATTGCCCAAGCTACCGTAGACCTCAGACATGCCTTCCCGATCATTGATATACTCGAAAAAAGTAGCGGCTACTTCTAAGTGTAGTCGAGCGTCCTCGTAATTACCTTGCAGCAGGAGCAATTTGCCATAAGTGTTATTGGTGTAGCCTAGAAGCGTTTTTTCATTCAGGGTTCTAGCAATTTTCAGGGCTTCTTCGTAGGCTTTTTTGGCTTTATTCCACTGCCCAATTCGCTCTAAAAGCGTGCCTTTAGTCTGTAAAATATCAATGCGCTCTTCGCCCTCTGGCAATTGGCGCAGCAATTTGGAATAGTGCTTGATAGCTGCCTCGTTTTGAAAGTTTCGCCTAGCGAGATCAGCCGCTTTTCGGAGGTAATATTGTGTTTTCTTGGGAATACCAGCTTGCTCGTAGTGGAAGGATAAATCTAAGTATCTGGATTTGATATTGTCGGCATACAGCGTCTCAATTGCTTCTGCAATCCGTTGGTGCAACTCTTTCAGCCTAGAACTGACCTGCATACTGTAAACCGCTTCCCGAAGAAGTGAATGTTTGAAGATATAGCGCAATTCATTGACTGCCAGCCATATTTGTCCTTCTTCTGCTTGCTGTATTTGCTCTTTTAATAAATATTCTAAATCGCCATTACGCAATACAAACTCACTTTGCGACTTCATCACTGCCGAAAGCACAGGCAACTCAAATTCTTGCCCAATCACCGCTGCCGCTTTCACCGTTTCTTTGACTAGATAAGACAAGCGATCAATACGCGCCGTCAAAATGGCATTTACAGAATTGGACAGCTCGATATTTCGATCCTTAATTGTCCACTCGCCTTTTTCTTCTACAATGAGATTACTTTCTTGAAAATATTCGAGCATTTGCTCCAAATAGAAAGGATTCCCATTGGTAGTTCGGATCAATAGCTGGTGAAAGTCGTCGCTGATGATGCCGTCCAGCTTATTCATCGCAAAATTGCGAATAGTAGCTTCGGAGAAAAAATTGAGATCAATTTCCAGTTGCTCGACCTCGTTTTCTTTAATCGTTTCAGGCTTTACAATAACGGGCTTGGACTGATTGTCTTTATATCTGGAAGTGACCAGTATGAAAATAGCATGTTCTTTGACCAAGCGAATAAAGTCATTCAAAAAAGCCGTAGACTGCTCATCCAACCAATGTCCGTCTTCCAAAAACAGGACGACTGGCTGTAAAATAGACTCTCCAATGAACAATGCCGTAAGGCTGGAAATGATATTTTGATAGCGACCTTTAGTATCCAAATATTCCCAAAGCGAATCTGGGTAATGAATACCGATCATGCCCGCCAAAACGGATTTGGTACGCTGTAATTCTCTGATGGTTTCTTGCGCAAGTATTTTGGATTCTTCCAATTCGATTTCGGCGAGGTCTTTGAGGAGTCCATTAAAATCATTCTCAAATTTTGATTTGTTGGTCTCTTTGGTAGCATCCGAAGACTGGGAAAAGTAGTATTTGAGGAAATAGATGAAGGGATTAAGTCCTTTGCGTAAAATTTGATCGGTTTTGCAAACAAACCAGCTCAAAGGACGCTCGTTGATGAGTATTTTTCTGAGTTCGTAAGCCAAGCGACTCTTACCAATGCCCGCCTCACCGTAGATATATGCAATACCAATTTTTTGTGCATCCAAAGCAGGATGAATAAAGCGAATCAGTTGGTCGAGCTCATCTTGCCGACCGATAATATTTCCTTCAAAGGAGAAACTATTTTCTGTACTTCTCCCCAACAAAGAGTAGGTTGGAATATCACCAATGATACCTTTGTAGTGAATATTTCCTTTGTGCTTGAAAATGAATTGTCGCGTGTACTGTATGCCCTGATCGACTAGTATTTCGCCCCAATCCGCATAGATCATCAGACGTGCGGCTAGGTTTACCTGATTACCCACTACCCCGTATTGGCAACGATCTGCACAACCGATGAAACCCGTGTAGGCCGTCCCGATGGTCATCCCAAAACGATAGCGGACGCTTCCATTGAAGGCTTGTTTCAAAGCCTCGACCACCGCTAAAGTAAATTCTACCGCTCGCTCCGCATTATTTTCGTAAGAAATCGGCGCACCAAAGAACACTGGAATAACCCCACCTTTATCGCCATAGTCGATTTCCTTGAAGTAGCCCGAAAAATTGCAGGCGCGCTCCATGATGATGGTAGCAAATTGGTTGAGCTGTTGATGATTATCTAGACCTTCAAAAGAAATAAAAACCGTCACGATGGTTCTGAACTCTCCAATATCTGGCAAATCAATCAGCGCATCGGGATAAAATTGCTGAACCACTTCTTTGGAGAGCACCCTATCGGGCAATATAGGAGGTTCTAAATCTAAAGTTTTGGCATTTGATTTCAGCAAATAATGTCCAATCTCCACCAGACTTACCGTGTAATCCAGTGGCAATTGCTGTTTGAGATCAGAATGTAAAATAATCTGACGATTGCTAGCTACGGTCTGCGCCTTTGCACAACGATCAATGACTTCGCCCCTAAAATAAAAGCCTTTGATTTGATCGCCAACAATCCCCCACTCTACCATGCCGTGTGCTAGTCCTACTTTGATTCCAATTTCAAAAGAACCAAAGAATTTTTGTCCTAGATAAGCATTACTGGCTTTCTGTGCCGTCGCTATCAGACGAGTGACTGCCTCTTCGCTTTGCTCATAAGGAAAAATAGCGGTGAAAGCGTCGCCAGCAAAATAGGGAATGAAGCCACCTTGCTGATACACCATACTCACCAGTGGTTCAAAAATGCGATTGAGAATGATGGACAGTTTTTCTGCACCTGATACACCTTCTTGCGTCAGCTTTTGGGTTAAAGCAGTGAAACCAGATAAATCAACAAACATACCGTAGGCTTCTAGCCAGCCATGCTGCTCATTTTCGGAAAGCTTTTGCTCTATAAAATATGGTATCAGATTTCGCACTATAGTCGGAGCGTATTATCTACTTTTCAAATTAGGGCGAAAATTACGAATTTATTGGTGGTTATTCACAAAAAACTACAAGTGCTATGGTCATAAAGTTAAATTGTCGATTTTTTACATAACCAAAAATGAATGATTTTTGGACTGAATCCCTTACTAGTAGCTACTTACAGTCACTTTTAAAGACATGTTTGTCTAAATCACAAAACTTTAGTTTTCAAATTAGGGGTGTACGAAGTCTTGAGGTAAGTACTCAATACGTCTAACTTTTTGTCAGAATCAGGATTCACAGGATGAGCGGATTTACGGAATTTCCCCAAACAAGACGCATAGCATCTCATTTGGAAGGCTACGTGCTTAGTAATCCTGAAAATCAATAAATTCTGAAAATCCTGATTCTGACAGACTGAGTACTTACGTCTTGGTAGGCGCCACTGTGGACAGCCATAACAACCCCAGCACGATCGAAAACACGATCACCGAGGTTCCGGTTTGCGGCAGCA
>JBCDKV010000378.1:0-5558 GCA_038746215.1 Bacteroidota bacterium
CTAGAGACTTACTAAGAGCTTGTTTGGAGCAGGATTGAACTGTAAATCAGTAGTTTACGGTTCTGGCGAAGAGAATAATAGCGACTTTATCGAGATAAACGAGCGATTATTTTCAAAGTCAGGTCCGTAAAATGCTGGCTTACAGGAAGATAGTGCTCCAAACATGCTCTAAGTTTTTGAAACTGGCTAAGTCTAGCCACGTCATTTTAGCAGGTCAAAAGGAATAGTAGATAAGCCAGCCTACATTTTCGACAAATTTACAGAACATAGTGCTTAAAAGCCTGTTAAAGCAGCATTGAACAATATAGGCAACGCTGCTTTTTCTGTGTAAAAACAGCTCGCCCTTTATCACTATTCACTAAATTTGAAATTATGAGAAACTTATCATTTGT
Source organism: Bacteroidota bacterium (assembly GCA_038746215.1). GTDB lineage: Bacteria > Bacteroidota > Bacteroidia > Chitinophagales > Saprospiraceae > JAAUTG01. Next base: position 393 of record JBCDKV010000378.1, read on the forward strand.
TCTGATGAGTCTGGCATTGATGCTATCTATTATTGCTTGTGAGCCTGCCAATCAAAAAACGGTTGTAGAGCAAGCACAAGAAAACGAGAATCTTTCTACCTTAGTCACTGCTGTGACAGCAGCGGGGCTAGTCGAAACTTTAAGTGGAGAAGGTCCTTTCACCGTTTTCGCGCCAACCAATGCAGCATTTGAGGCACTACCTGAAGGCGTTTTGGATATGTTATTGCAAGAAGAGAACAAAGAGCAACTAAAGGCAGTATTGACCTATCATGTTGTATCTGGTAAAGTCATGTCTACTGATTTGCAAGACGGACAATCAGTCGCTACGGTACAAGGCGAAGAAATCAATATCAGTACAGCTGATGGCGCAAAAATCAATGGAGCTACCGTTAGCACAGCGGATGTGGAAGTATCTAATGGCGTCGTACACATTATCGATCAAGTCATTTTACCACCTTCTGTAGTGGCTGCGATGGAAGCTGCTAAGGCAAAAGACATCGTTAAGCTAGCTATGGAAACAGAAAGCTTGTCTACTTTAGTAGCCGCTGTGAAAGCAGGTGGTTTGGTAGAGACGCTCAGCGGAGCAGGACCATTCACCGTTTTTGCACCGACTAACGACGCATTTGCAGCACTACCCGAAGGTGTTTTGGACATGCTGTTACAAGAAGAAAATAAGGATAAATTAGCTTCTATTCTTACCTACCACGTTGTATCAGGAAAAGTGATGTCTACTGATCTGCAAGATGGTCAGACAGCCGCAACGGTACAAGGTGATGAAATTACAGTAGATTTATCCGATGGTGCGATGATTAACGATGCAAAAGTCACCACTGCTGATGTGGAAGCTTCCAATGGGGTTGTGCACATCATCAATAAGGTGATTCTTCCACCTTCACTTGAGTTGTAGGACTAGCGGATGATCAGATGAGTGCATAAGCTCCAAAATGAGAAAGTAGTTAGTGTTTTTTTTGGGGACTTTATAAATAAGCATGAGGCTGTTGTCAATAATTTTCGGAGAAAATTATTAGGAACAGCCTCATTTTATTTTCAGGAAAAATGTTAAGGGCATGTTTATACTTCGTATGGGATAAAAAAGTACATTTCCATCTTAGTTGATTTGCTGAACTGTTTATTCATTTAATACACTTAGGATCAACGCATTGCAGTTCAAAGAATAAGCAATTTAAACAGCTAAACAGGTACATTCGTTCGCACAGATTTATCCCGCTTGCAGTATAACTTATTATTTTACCATCACTTAAAACTTTGTACGCATCTAATTATAAACAACAAAATGAAATCACCACTACTACTACTCTTTTTGCTTACTGCCTTTTTATCTACCAACGCCCAATTTAAACTAATGGGGACTGTGGAAGATGAACTCGGCGAAGCGATTGGCTTTGCCACTGTCATGGTCATTGATAGCACTAGTAACCACCAACTAGGTACGATCACAGATGAGTGGGGACAGTTTGAATTGAGTATGAAAAGTGTGGGAAATTACTTGCTCCGCATCAGTTTTGTAGGTTATGGAGACCTCGATACGATGATTGTACTCGATCAAACGCTGGATATTGGCGTGCAAAAATTGCGTTTGTCGACAACAATGCTGTCAGGTGTGGTCGTGACAGACCGTCGCCCAGTCGTAGAGCAGATAGAGGATCAATTAATTTTTAATGTTGCCAGTAGCCCGTTGAAGGATGGCTACGATGGATTGGAAATATTACAGCGTACGCCCCACGTTTGGATAGATGGAAATGGTGTCATCAGTATGCGGCAAGAACGTGCAACCATCTTGATAAATGGCAGAATCGTCAATTGGTCGGGTGCTGATTTGGCAAATTACTTAAGCAATTTGCGCTCTGAAGACATTGAGCGTATTGAGATTCAAAGTAATTTATCTGCAAACGTGGATGCAGCAAGCTCAGGAGGTGTTATTAACATCATTTTAAAAAAGAAAGCGGTGGGTGTACTGGCTAGTTTACGCAATTACTATACGCTAAGAGGCGCAGGTTTTTTTGGTGGCTATTCTAACCTCAATGTAGATTATGGAAAAGAAAACTGGAATCTTTATGGTACGTACTATTTCAATCGCAATACGAATGAGATCAATAATGATAACAGCATTATCTACAAAACGGATCAGCGTTTACTGACGAATCAAATGCTTTCCATAGACAGTTTTCAAAGGCAAAACTTTAGACTAGGTGGTGTTTTTCAACTGACTGATAACCAAACAGTAGGCGCAGAAGTATTTGGTTATGCTTGGCAGCGTTTTTTTGATAACAACAGCCAAATTAATATCAGCGCACAAGAACAACTCATCGATACGGGAACGACACAATTTCAAGATACGATTCATACTAATTTTTATAATGCGACCGTCAACTACACTTGGCAACTAGACAGCTTAGACAGTCAATTACGATTTTTTGCGGACTACTCCAAACAAAACAGCATCCGCGACAATTCAACCATTTCCGACTACGACTTGCAGCAATACACGTCCATCACAGAACGTAATTTAGCTGATGCCAATACGGATATTTTTGCGCTACAACTAGATGTAGATAAGCACTTGCAAAAAGATTGGAAAATAGCTATTGGTTCAAAATTGACTACCATATGGAGAACCAATCAATTGATTTCGGAGCAGCTAGACGATAAAGTTTGGCGCATGAATGATAGAACCACTGCCTTCAACTACACGGAACGCATCTTTGCAACTTATGCCAGTGCTCAAAAACACTTGGGGGAAGATTACTTTTTAAAAGTAGGTGTTCGGTTAGAACAAACCGATTTGGATCGCCTAAACGCACTGACGCAGGCCACAACAGCCCAACGCTATTGGACTTTAGTACCCAGTATCTATCTCTCCAAAGCATGGATTCGCAATAGCACCTTAGCATTCAGCTACGCCAAACGGATTCAGCGTCCACCTTTCTATTTACTAAATAATAATGTGCGCAAAATCAATGATTTTCGCTTTGAACTAGGCAATCCAGATTTACGACCCGAATTGGTTCATCGCTTCGAGTTGAATTGGAACATCAAAAGGCATCATCTAGCCGCTTATTATCACCTGACTGACGAAGCCATCAATGGCATTTACTTCCTAGAAGGGGAAACTGCTTTCTACAAAAAATTCAACGAAGGTAAACAGACGCAAGTTGGACTGAGCTACAACTACAGTGGTAATCTAACGGATTGGTGGTTTTTGAGAGCATCACTGGATATTTATCATCGAAAATACACGAATGCTGAAGGAGAGGATTCCTTTGAAAGGACAACGACCCGCATTAACCTTTACCAAAATCTAAAACTTAATACAAGCACCAATTTGGATATAGCTTGCTACTACGTGTCCCCTATTGCAGACGCTTTTTACGTCGCAGCAGAACGTTATGGGATAGACTTAATTCTGCAAAAATTCTTCTTTGACAAGCAATTGAACTGTCGCATCTATTTCAATGATATTTTCAACACAGTTGTCTTTGCCAGCGAGCGTGATTTTCCAACTTTCACAACAACCGCTCGACAAAAACCTAGAACGCAACGCCTTACACTTTGGATGACCTACACTTTTTCCAACCAACAAAAGATTAATCGTAGAAAGAATAAGCGTACCAACGATGCAAGCAGTCGTTTGTGATTAGGTATTCAGTCAGACCAATACCAATTCCTCCTCCTTTATTTTCTGTAGAAATAGACGCAAAGCTTCCTTTTTTTCCGCAGAAAAGTCGTAGCTAATATATTCCTTAAAGTAGCGTTCCAAATCGAAATTGGGTGCTTGGTCGGGCATTAGATACATCAACTCTGGAATAGCTTCCAAACCTACCTTCATAGCGTGGTTGAATTGTCGAACGAAAGCCTTGGGCAAGGGTACAGTGCTGACCCAAGCCGCGAAAACAAAGGGCAGACCCGTGAATTTTTGCCACACCGCTCCTAAGTCATAGACGTATTTATAGTGTTGTTCCAAGCCAATGGCACGATCGCCAATGACTAAGCCGCCCACTCGCTCACCAATGCGCTGAATGTATCCTTCGCGTGCTGGAATCAGTTGTGGATTAAGTTGCCAATAATCGCGTAGCAGCACTTTAGTGAGTGCCACGGAAGTCCGAGAATGATGATCTAGATAGAGGTGCGTCAAAGACTCGATAGGCACATCGCTGTAAATACAGACCGTTTTCACCGCACCTATCGTTCCGATGCAGTAATCAGAAAACAATTGTGCGTTGGGTATTTCAGGCAAAACAGCGACTGGTACTAAGCCAAAATCCATTTGTTGCGTCCGCAATTTGCTCGCGCTCACAGAAGGTATATTCAGTTGTAAGTCAATCTGTTTGCCTAGACCAGTTTTCAGTAAGCCGTACAGAAAGGGCTTGGTATTGAGGTAGGATACGGCAGTGGCCCTATATTTTTTGTTCATTTATAGCTGATTTATAGCAACGGGCTGTTCATCGAGATGTACAGTGTCATTGGAGCGAATTAAGTCATAATTTCCATCTTCCATTTTCACCTGATACAGTCCCGTGTTAGAGTGCCCAAAATTTTCCATTTGTGCGAGCGGCAAATCCAAGAGTACACACATCAAACAGCGAATCAAACGACCGTGCGCACAGATCAGTACATGTTGTTCTTTCCGTTGCGATAGGTGTACTTTAAACGCTAGACACCTTTTCGCCACATCGTTGATACTCTCACCACCTTCTAGTCCAGCGTCAAAGTTTCCTTTTGCCCACTCGCTCGTCACCATTCGGTATTGGCTTTTCATCGCTTCGGTTCGTTCTTTTCCCTCGTGAATGCCCCAAGACATTTCATTGATTTCTGGAAATTTTTCCCATGCCAATCCATCTGCTATAAAAGGGGCAACTGTTTCGTGCGTACGCTTTAAAAGAGAGGTCAGCACCACTTCAAAAGGTACATCTTTGTAGTACTCGTAGAAGGCTTGTGCTTGTGCTTTACCTGTTTCGTTCAAGGACGTATCGACGCCACTGCCTTGCACAATACCTAGGCGATTGTATTCTGTTTCGCCGTGTCGGATGATGTATATGTTCATAAATTTATTTTCTAATTTCAATTTAGTCGTGTACGAAGTTTTGAGCAAGACTTGGAATAAATGCTGGTAAAGCTCCTGAGATCGCTCAGCAAGTATGTTTAGTA
>JBCDKV010000379.1:0-5553 GCA_038746215.1 Bacteroidota bacterium
AAAAGTGGCGAATTGGAAAATGGCGCACGAAATTTGCGAGGCTGCGATTGAAAAATATCCAGACAGTTTTGGAGCAAAAGAATGCAAACGCTTGATCGTAAGTATCGAATCTAAATCTTTGAGCTTTAAAGCGGAGCAAGTGAATCTGCCCAACGAGCCTTTCCTAATCAAAATTCAACACGCCAATGTAGCGAAAGCCTATTTCAAGCTGATCGAAGTGGGCACCGACGATTTTTTGAAGTATAGTCGCATTAATTATGACGATCAGTTGAAAAAATTGAATAAACAAAAAGCAGTTCGTAAATGGAGTATCCAATTGCCACAAGCGGGCGATTTTAGACAGCACACAGTAGAGGCAAAAGTGGATGCCTTAGCACTTGGCACTTATGTTTTGATGATGGGTAGCGATAATGATTTCAGTAGCAAAGCTTTGACCAGCTACCTCTTTTTTGGTGTCTCTAATATTGGGTATTGGGTGAGAGAAAAACGAGGCGAAGGCAACGATTTTGTCGTTTTTGATCGCACAACGGGCACACCAATGCAAGGCGTGGCGGCTACTTTTTACGCCCAAGATTATGACCGCAAGATTCGGCAAAATAAGCTACGCAAATTTGATACACAGATCAGTGATCGAAATGGTTTTGTCACTTCCCAAACAGTCGAACGCTATTTTCAGGTTGAATTTAAGAAAGGCGAAGATGAACTCTTTTTCGGTGATGGTTTTTCCAATTATCGTTCGAGCAATCAGCGCAAAGCTTACCAACAAACCCACTTTTTCCTAGATCGCGCCATTTATCGTCCTGGACAAACTATCTATTTCAAAGCCATTGTTTTGGAGAAAGATGCGGACAATATGCCACGTATCTTGACCAATGAGAAGGTGACGATCACGATACGGGATGCCAATTATCAAGAAGTGGAACAACTGCAACTGACCACCAACGAATACGGCACGGTCAATGCTTCTTTCACTGCGCCTTCGGGTGGATTATTGGGCAATATGAGCTTGCAATCGAGTGCGGGCAAAAGTCAGCAGAATTTTAGGGTGGAAGAATACAAACGTCCGAAATTTGCGGTACAATTTGAGCCAATTCAAGAGAGCTTTAAGCTAGATGAGCAAGTAACAGTCAAAGGAAATGCTCAAGCTTTTGCGGGTAATAATATTGACGGTGCAAAAGTGCAATATCGCGTTGTGCGAGATGTGCGCTATCCTTGGATTCCTTGGTGGTATCGTCGCTACTATCCGAGAAGCGAAAGCATGGAAATCAAGAATGGTGAAACCAAAACCGATGCCAATGGACAGTTTGAAGTCGAATTTCCTGCTCTACCAGATCGCTCCACGGATGCTGCTCAAAAACCTGAATTTATCTTTACGATTTATGCCGACGTGGTAGACATCACGGGTGAAACGCATTCTGCACAAACCGAAGTGAAGGTAGGAACGATTGCACTGCAAGCCGATGTCGCGCTACAAGATCGAATAGAAATCAGTGATTTTGATAGCTTAGCCATCATGACCAAAAACCTAAATGGACAATTCGAAGCCGCTGAAGGAACGATCACGATTCAGTCGCTAGAAATGCAAAATCAAGTTTACATCAAGCGCTATTGGCAGCAGCCCGATCAGTATTTGATGCGTGAAAAGGATTTCAAAAAAGCTTTTCCAAATTATGCCTACAAGGACGAAAATGAAATCCAGAACTGGGCAGTTCAAAAAACGATTTTGGAAAGTGAGTTTGATACAGAGCAAAGTAAGCAATTGGCTTTAGGTAGCAAAAATTGGAAAGCGGGTGCTTACGTTTTGACGATGAAAACCCAAGATCGCTATGGGCAAGCGGTGGAGTTGAAAAAGCATTTTACGCTTTATGATTGGGGAGAGAAGGATTTGGCGTTGACGGAAATGGGTTGGAGTGAATTGGATAAAAATCGTTACGAACCCAAAGAAACGGCAGAACTACAAATCGCGACCGCCACCGATGAATTGATGGCATTATTTGAGTTAGAAAAAGACCAAAAAATTGTCGAGCGTGAATGGATAAAAGTGACCGACTTTGCGACAAAGAAAATGCAAATCGAAGCAAGTGATCGCGGCAATTTCCATTATCATCTTAGCTATGGAAAACACAATCGTGCTTTTAGTAAAACACAGACGGTTATTGTGCCGTGGAGCAACAAAGAACTAAAAATCGAATACGCGACTTTCCGCGACAAGCTCAAACCTGGACAGGAAGAAGAATGGCAAATTAAAATCAGTGGCCCAAAAGGCGAAAAAGTGGCTGCTGAAATGGTGGCAACTATGTACGATGCTTCCCTAGATCAGTTCGTTGGACATAATTGGAATTTGAATCCTTTTCCAACGGCTGGCTATTCTTATTTAGGGATGAACGCCAGACACTTTAATCAAGTAGGTAGCAAGAATGTAGGGCGCTACTATCGTCCTGATGTGGAAGCCCCGTATCGGCAATATCCAGCATTGAATTTATTTGGATATGGAAATTATTATGGGGAAGAGGTCATTGCTTTTTCGGCTGAACCGCGAGGTGGTGTATTGAATAGGTTTCGGTCTATGGCGAAATCGGAAAGTATGAGTACAGAATCAGCACCACCACCGCCGCCTCCACCACCTGCTAAGGAAATGGAAGTACAAGAAGAGACGCTCGCTATGGATGCTAGTGACGTCGCTTATGGGGAGGAATCAGATAATCGTGGAGAAGAGATGCCAACGAACGACTTCTCCAACATCCAAGTCCGCACCAACCTCAACGAAACCGTCTTCTTTATGCCAGAACTCAAAACCGACAAAGACGGCAACATCATCCTAAAATTCACGATGAATGAAGCTTTGACGAAGTGGAAGTTTTTGGGTTTGGCGCATACGCAAGATTTACAAATTGCAACGACACAGCAAGAAGTCAGAACGCAAAAAGAACTGATGGTGCAGCCAAATGCACCACGTTTCATGCGGGAAGGTGATCGCATTACCTTTACCGCTAAAGTGAGCAATTTGACCGAGCAAGTCATGGCAGGTTCAGCTATGATTGAATTGTTGGATGCGACGACTATGCAGCCCGTAGCCGCTTTGTTTGATTTAAAAAATGCAGAACAAAACTTCACCGTCGAAGCGGGACAATCCGCTCGTTTGACGTGGACATTGGACGTGCCTTCGGTGGCGAAAGTACCTGCTTTGACGCATCGTGTCATCGCCAAGGCAGGTGATTTTTCTGACGGCGAAGAAAGCACTTTACCGATTTTGACCAATCGTATGTTAGTAACCGAAACCATGCCGCTACCAATTCGTGGCAAAAAGCGAAAAGATTTCACCTTCGCCAGCCTCGCCAATTCCGACGAAAGCGAAACCCTCGAACACCAAAGCCTAACGCTGGAATTCACTTCCAATCCAGCTTGGTATGCGGTACAAGCATTACCTTATCTAATGGAATATCCGCACGACTGTATCGAGCAGACTTTCAACCGCTATTACGCCAATGCGCTGGCGACTTCGGTAGCCGATGCACATCCACGCATCAAGCAGGTTTTTGAGTCTTGGAAGCAAGCCGATGCGAGCGCATTGCAAAGTAATCTATCCAAAAATCAGGAGTTGAAATATGCCCTTTTGGAAGAGACGCCTTGGGTGATGAATGCGCAAAGTGAAGCCGAGCAAAAGCAGAATATTGGCTTGCTATTCGATTTGAATCGCATGGCGGAGGAGCAAAATGCAGTCATTGATAAACTGCTAGAGCGACAAGCTGCGAATGGTGGGTTTGCTTGGTTTGTAGGTGGACGCGAGAATTGGTATATGACGCAGTATATTGTGGAGGGCATTGGTCATTTGGATAAATTGGATGTGCAGAGTGTGCAAAATGATGATCGTTTGAAACGTATCTTGGACAATGCGATTAAGTTCATTGATGAGGAAGTGGTGAAAGATTATGAGCAGCGCAAACGCAGCGCGAGCAAGGGCGGCATGAAAGAAGATAATTTGCACAGTATGGCGATTCATTACCTCTATGCACGTTCGTTTTTCCCACAATATCCGATAGAGGATAAATTGAAGCAAGTGGTAGATTATTATTTGGGGCAAGCAGAAAAATATTGGTTGAACAAATCCATTTATCAGCAAGGTTTGGTGGCTTTGGCTTTGGAGCGCATGGCAGATGTCAAAACGCCCAGCAAAATTGTGAAGTCTTTGAAGGAAAGAGCAATCAAAAGAGATGAGCTGGGGATGTTTTGGAAATATACGCGTGGCTATTTCTGGGATCAACTGCCAATCGAAACCCATGCTTTGATGATTGAAGTCTTCGATGAAGTGGCGGACGATCAAAAATCGGTGGAAGAACTGAAAGTTTGGCTCTTGAAAAACAAACAGACCACGCATTGGAAAACCACCAAAGCGACAGCTTCTGCGGTCTATGCCTTACTGAAAAATGGCGACAATTGGTTGCTGGAAGATCGTATGGTGGAAATTGATTTTGATAATGCGGGTAATCCTGAAGTGCATTCCAAAAAGATCAAATTGGCGCAGCAAAATGCGGAAGTTGGGACGAATTATTTCAAAGCCACTTGGTCGGGTGAGGAAATCAGCGCCGATATGGCAAGTGTGAGCGTCCGCAATCCGAACAAAACGGTCGCGTGGGGCGGTGTCTATTGGCAATATTTCGAGCAATTGGATAAGATCAAGACCTTCGAAGAGACGCCTTTGCAGTTGAAAAAAGCATTGTTCAAAGAAGTCAATTCCGCTACTGGCCCAAAACTAGAAGCGATCACAGAAGGCAGCAAATTAGCAGCAGGCGATAAAGTCAAAGTCCGCATCGAACTCCGCGTAGATCGCGCGATGGAATACGTCCACATGAAGGATGCCAGAGCTAGTGGTTTCGAGCCGATCAATGTGCTTAGTCAATACAAATACCAAGATGGTTTAGGCTATTACGAAAGTACCCGCGATGCTTCTACGAACTTCTTTTTCAGCTATTTACGTCCAGGTACTTATATTTTTGAGTATCCTGTGCGCGTCGTTCATGCAGGCGATTTTTCTAATGGTGTAACGACAATTCAGTGTATGTATGCGCCTGAGTTTACGAGTCATTCGGAGGGGGTGCGGGTTGTTGTGGAGTAGGATTATCAATTAAATTAGTACATTTACGTATCAATTAGTGCAAAAATTGTAATTCTAGTGACAGCAGTAGCAGGTATTTTGAATAAGCAAGCTGTAGCGATTGCAGCCGATAGTGCAGTAACAATCAGCGGTGAAAATGGCAGAAAGATATTTAATACAGCGAATAAAATATTTACTTTATCAAAAAGACATCCAGTTGGAGTCGCTATATACAACTCTGCTTCTTTTATGTCCATCCCATGGGAAACCATTATTAAGATGTATAGGCGGAGGTTGAAAGACGATTTTTTTGATACCGTGGAGGAATATCAAAAGGATTTTATTGATTACCTTCGAGAACAAAATTTTTTCACAAGTGAAGATTACCAAAAAATAGAATTGAAGAATTTGTTCATGCAACTATTTTCTGCTATAAATGATAGCATATTTAGAAGTCAATA
>JBCDKV010000380.1:0-5544 GCA_038746215.1 Bacteroidota bacterium
CATTTCTGTCCAAAAGGGCCACCCAAATTGCTAATTTTTATGAAATAAAAATTAGCAATTTGAGACTGAAGTGTCAACTACTTTTACGATTCAGATAAACACGTCAAAAAATAAGTTGAAATTTGTGTTTCCGTCCATAAAACCCTTAAGCATACTTGTTTCGCGATCTCAAGAACCTTCTCGGATTTATTCCAGTATTGCTCAAAACTTCGTACACGAATAAATTTTATTCGTTTATTCGCGCAAATTACTGGACTACTAAGCACTATTTTCCTACTCAACAATGCACAAAAAAAACGCTTTACTTTTTTGGATATGCTCACTACTCATCGGAACAAGTACGATGGCACAAACCGCTGATACAGACAGCTATCTGGACGAGGTAAGGACGGAACGAAAGTTCGAGCGAAGCACTTGGGAAGAAGCAACAGCAGGTATAGACTATAGCAAAGATTTAGAAAAGGAACAGGAGAAATTAGAGGAAGAGACAATTCAACCAGCAACAAAAGATACTGAGTCTTCTTTTTTCGATCATGGCATTAATTCCAATCTGGCGATCATTTTGCTCATTATAATTGGCTTGGTACTGCTATTTTTTATTTTACAAGCTGCCATGGGTAGCAATATTTTTGTGCGCAATAAGAAAATTAAGACGGCAGGAACATCCCTTTCGCTAGAAGAAATTGAAGAAAATTTAGCAGAAAATGACCCAACTGATTTGATAGAGCAAGCCGTCAATGCAGGGAACTATCGACTAGCATTGCGATTGTACTATTTAAAAATTATTCGCGAACTCTCTCTGGCAGATGTTATCAGTTGGAAACGCGATAAAACGAATGGCGATTACTTAAAAGAGCTGCGTATGGATGCCTTGCACGTTCCTTTTCGTAATATCACGCTTGCTTTTGAGCGGATTTGGTACGGTAATAGAAATTTGAGTGCGCAGGAATTTCAGCAAATTCGCCCTGAGTTTGATCACTTCATCAACAGTATCCCAAAACATGAAAAATAGAAGTCTTTTCCTCTACATCATCGTTGTCGTCTTGCTACTAGCCGTAGCTTTTGGACTCCTTATGCAAGGTAGTGGACACAATTGGCGCGAAACTTACGCAGAGAATACTACTGATAAAAAGAAAGACCCTTATGGCGTTTTTGTGATGCAGACTTTGTTGGACAGCTATTTTCCCGAAGAGGATTTCGTTGTTTTGGAAGACAGTATTCACCTGAAGCTAAAAGATACATCAATAGGCAATTACGTATTTTTAGGCGGTGGCATGTACCTAGATTCTTTGGGTAGCGAAGCACTCTTGGATTTTGTGGCATCTGGTAATCAAGCTTTTATCTTCACCCGAAGCATTGATTACGATTTGTCGAGTATGTTTTTTGATGAGACTTGCGATACGACTTATTATTGGTACGACTATTATCGTAAACTCAGAGACACGATGGTTTCGGTCAACTTTACGCACCCTGATCTAGCGCGAGACCGCGATTATCAATTTAAACATTTACTCCAAAAAGGTAAGCTTCAAAACAGGGATTGGTACTATTTCAACGAAGCTTATTTTTGTGAGGATACCTATTTCCCTGTGGCTCGATTGGGCACTTTGCAAACTGACCAGACGAATTTTGTTCGCATTGGATATGGCGATGGATACTTCTATCTGCACAGTATGCCTTCTCTGTTCACCAATATTCATTTGCTGGAGGAAGAAGGGCTGTCCTACGTGGAAAAAGTCTTTTCTCACCTCTCAGCAGGGACAATATATTGGGATGTCAAAAGTAAAATACCAACTCGTATCGCGGAGCAGATGAATTACAACTACAATCGAGGGCTTTCCACGGAACATCCTTTAAAGTATATTCTTTCTCAGCCGCCACTGGCTTGGGCTTGGTATATTTTGCTGTCCATGGGATTGCTCTATTTGGTTTTTCGCGCAAAACGGCGACAGCGGATGATTCCAGTGGTGGAACAAAATGAAAATACGTCTCTGGCTTTCATTAGCACGATCGGTCGCATGTATTTCTTGCAAAATAATCATCGCCATTTATTGCTGCAAAAAATGCAACTATTCTTGTTGGACGTAAGAGATCGGTATCAACTAAAAATAGATGTGATAGATGAACCATTCGTCGAAAATTTGGCGACTCGATCAAAGGTAGATATTGCCATCATTCAAAAAATCGTGCTCATGTACCGCAATGTCAAAAACTCCACGACTGGCGCAACGGACAACACTTTAATTGAATTTCATCAAGAAATGGAACGTTTTTGGGAGCAGTCGAAGTAATGGGCTAGAAGTCATTTGCAAGGTCGTTGAATTGTTTAACTGTCCAATTGTCGAATTGATAGTAGCGTGTTACCCAATTGATAGGTTCTGCTATTTATGCGAATAACGGGTAAAGTACTCCATTTTGTGGCAGTGATAGTTTGACTAGATTTTTAAGACTTAGTAAAGTGTTTGAGATCGCGCAACAAGTATGCCCAAAGGTTTTTATGGACGGAAACACAAATTTCTACTTATTTTTCCCGAAAAATAAGTAGAAATTTGTGTTTCCGTCCGAAGAGAATTACAGCGCATACTTGTTGCTCAATTTGCGGATATTGACTTGAACTATATCTTAGTAAAATGTCAAGAGAACTGAGATTTGTACGGTCGTTATTCGCATTATTTGTAGAATAGGAACAATCAATTCAACATTTTTTCAATTCAGCAATGCTACAAAGTAACCAAAATTAAAAGACGACAGCCTAATTAAAGGAACTGTCGCCCGCTCAGCATCCCTATTTGCTGCGTACTAAACTCAACGTGAATTCCACTTCGCCGCCCTCGGTTTGCACGGTGAATTGTATGCGTTTACTATCTGCTGCGTCGCTCAGTAAATCCCAACGCTCGGTAGTGCCTTCGTTGGTAATCACCAGTTGTTTGTTGTCGCGTTCCCACGTCAAATCTCCTTGTATGTATTCGGTTTCCCCTTCCAGTGTCATGCTGAAGTCGAAATTACCGCTGCCATTTTCTTTGTAAGTCATTGTTCCAGCGGTGTTTAAATCAACATCAAAGCTGCTACCATCATTCATTGCAATGACTGCGTCGCCCGATGCAACTTCCCAAGTGCCAACTATCGTATCGACGTCTGCTGGCTCGACGGTTTCTTCTTTGTTGCAAGCCGTGGTGAAAGTTAAAAGTGCGAGTAGCCCAAAAAGCAAGAAATTTAATTTGAAAGTTTTCATTTGATAAAAATTTACAGGTTTAGATAATTTTAGTGAAAGCTCAAGTTATCATTGAACTTTCACTTATGATGTTTTCCATTGGTTTTTGGGAAGGTGTAAAAGGTGTTTTCATTTGATTCTTTGGATTTTGAGGTATTTGTTTTGTTCTCATTTAATTCATTTGACACCACAAAGATGCAGTCGGAAAAGACGATCTGAAACCAAGAAGAAGTGAAGTAGGTGAAAGATGGATTGAAGTAGGCTTAATGTGAAGTGAGCTTACTTTTTAGTACTGCCACATGTGTAGCTGTTTTGCGGAAGTTGCAGTTGATTTGGCGTCGCCAAGTACTTAACTCTTGTAAGGTGAAGAAATATGTAGTTAGGACTGTACGAAGGCTTGAACAATGATTGAAATAAAGTTCTAGTGAAGCTACTAAAATCGCGCAACAAGTATGCCTAGAAAGTTTTTATGGACGGAAACACAAATTCTCGATTATTTTTTTCAGGAAAAATAACCGAGAATTTGTGTTTCCGTCCGAAGGTCTTATTGAGCATACCTGTTGTGCGATTTTATTGTATTGACTCAGACTTTGAAGTGCTAAGAAAAAAGAGATTTCGTACAGCCCTCATATACAATAAGTCATCGCCTCTTCCACCACATGGCGACCACTAGCAACAACGCGAGTAGCCCAAGCCCCCACTTCCACCAAGCACCAACAGGATTGACTAAGGCTGACCGACTGCCCGTTTGTACGAAAGCTGCCCAATAGAAAGGATGCGCCGAAGACATGCTAGCATCACTTAGATGCTGGAGTTGGGCTTGTTGTAGCGCAGACGATTTGGCTTGTCCAGTTTTTAAAGCGGTATAAAAATTGACCATCAAATTAGCGGTGGCTGCATCGTTCACTTGCCAAAGACTGGTCACCAAACTTGGACAACCAGCATACCGAAAAGCCCTCGCCAAACTAAGCATTCCTTCCCCTCTTTTGTATTCGCCTACGCCCGTTTCGCAAGCACTCAGAACGGTCAAATCAGCTCGGATGGGCAGATTGTAAATTTCATTGACGGTGATGTAATCATCGAATAGATGGATGCGACTCTGATTGGGATTTTCGTCATCTACGGCGGCGTGGGTGGAGAGGTGTAGGATGTTGAAATTGGCGGCTTGTGTTTTGAAATCGGCTAGATTGGCTTGCTGCTCAAAATAGCTAGTTCCTCGGAGTAGGGCGGCAATTTGTTCGACCTCTATTCGGCTGTGTGGTAAGGCGTTGAGTTTACCACTTCTGACGGCTGCAATCTTTTCACCATCCGTGAAAATAGGGGCGAAACCACCATATTTTAATTGCCTACTTTCGGTTACTGCTTGATGATCTAGCAAAAGCGTAGTCGAATAAGCATAAGAGATGGCGTAGTCGTAGACTAGGTAAGAAAGCGTATCGAAACGTGGATCGCTTGTTTTTTGATGGCTAAGGGGATGTTTGATGAGGGCTTGAAAAGGAATGTAGCTCAACTGTCCGTCGGGGATTAAGATGAGTTCGTTTACGGTACTCGGCAAATTTTTGAGGGCAGGTGACACATACTGTTCGTAAATTTCAAAAGCCTTTTGGCTGTAGTTCTGAAAGCTATTGACGCTGTTATTGGTAGTGGAAAGTATTTTCCTTAACGCATTGAGTTGCTCGCCAAAGTCATCGGTTTTTGCTAATTTTTGCACCTCGAAATCTTCCTGTGTCAGTACAAAAACGTAGATGCTACTGTCGCCCGTAAAATATTCAATAAGTGCGGTCTGTTCATTCAGCAGATGCTGCTGGACTTCTGATAGCGTAGGGTAGTGGACATCATATTTTAGTGCATAATAATCAGGATGAGCTTGCTCTAGTGCTGCTAAAAAGCGTTGGTAGTTCTGTTTTAAGTCAAACAACTTGCGCTGGTATTTTACGCGATCTGCTTCGCTTTCTGCTTCATTTAGCAGGCGTTCGTAAAAGGCGATCTGTACTTTTTGTTCGCGCTCTTGCTCTAGCAGTTCTTCTGAAATTCCAGCAAAAGTTTGTGCTTCCGCATTTTTCACACTTTCCAGTAAAAGCGTCGCTTTACTTCGTTCTGCGACTTCAAATGCCCATGTTTCATCATCCATTTCCAGTGCTAAATCAATAGCTTGTTCGTAGATCGACATCGCTCGTTCGAGCAGTGCGTACTTTGAACCTTCGGCGAGGTAGTTGTAGCGGATTTGGTCGATGAGTTGGATGGCGAGTTGGAGGGTGGATTTGGAGGCTTGTAATTTGTTGACTGCTCGTAAAGATTGGGCTTTGTGTTTAAGAATTACTAAAGACTCAATA
>JBCDKV010000381.1:0-5542 GCA_038746215.1 Bacteroidota bacterium
AGTATTGGTCTCTATATAGACAAAAAGCCCTTCATCATTAGTAATGAAAGCATTTCCTGCATGATCCAAATAGGAGATATTTTTTGATCGAAGATAAGCTTTTAGCTTCTTAGGAAGATAGTCTGTTAAGATGAGCAACTCCTTTTTTCCTACTAAATCTCGTTCTAAGTCTAGCGTTTTTGCAAACGTCAAGCTAGGCAGATACAAAAAGGGAAGCGAATACGCTCTATTCGCATACTTCAATGTGAACACTCCGTCATCATCTGCCTGCGGTGCTTCTTCAATAACTATTGTTAGATTAGATACTTTATTGAAGTTTGTTATGGCTTCCTCCTGAATGTTGTTTTCCATGTACGCAAAAATACATTTTATTTTATAAACGTACAAAGGTTTTCAGCGTACAACATTTTGCTAAAAGACTCACAATGCCCTCACAATTTCAATAACTTCTTCTACATCATTTGCCCCATCTAACTTCTTGCTTTCAAAGACCATAAAGTAGCGGTATTTATCACTACCAAACTGCTTGGCTTCTTTTTCCCAAAGCTTACCTAGTTTGAGTTTTAGAGCAGAATCACTTCCATCCAAATGATCGCCTTTTGCCTCTAGTAGAATGTGCGTACCCTTTTTAGTGACAATGAGAAAATCAGGATAATGATTCAGGAAGCCATTAATACTGAACGCCTTTTTCTTTTGTCTTTCGTCTATTTTATGCCAAAAAATAATATTGGCTAAACCTGCAATTCGCATGATTAGATTGGTCTCAAAATTATTGCTCTTTGCTTCTGCTTCATACAAGCTTTTAGAAATATTACCATTAGAATAGGCAGGCTTTATTTCGATAGGTAATTCATAAACCTCTTGGAGCAAAATCTCTCCCTTTTGAATTTCCTTTTCAAATTCTGATACTAAAAATTGATCAGTAATCTTTTTGATGTGCCGTTTGATCTTGGCTTGATAGTTCCGATTAGTAAGTAACTCTACTCGCTTCGAACTATCTGTGGTTTCTACAATTCGTTGGACATAAGCAGTCAAATCTCGATGATCGAAAGCAGGCATTTGCCCTAAAGCATCCACTACCTTTCTAGTGATTTGCCTAATTTGCCCTTCATTGCTCATTTCAGTGAAATAGCCCACGAAGGCTTCATTGAATTGTGATGTCATTTTTAGATGCTTCGGTACATATTCATTGCCTTGCTTTTCAATATCTACCTGATAAATTTCATAATCTATCGCATCAAAATCTATGTCCACACTTTGCCTTTGAAGTTTAAACTTCGCTTCGAGGCTACGTTTTTCGAAGATTATAGTGCTATCTTCATTACCAAGATTGAAAATATGGCACGTCCGATATTCCAAGACTTCAATTCAGTGGTAACTATCTGTATGCTGCTTCCTTTCTAAATGGATATTTTATCTACAACACAACCGATAAAACGAGTCCCATATTAGAAGTAGATCAACCTTTGGCAGGATTTGAAGAATTGACCCTCATCAACAATTTTATTTATGCACAAGCCAATAGTCAGCTCATCCTTTTTCGGCAATATTGTCCACAAATTGCCACTATTGATCCTAACAATACTGGTGCAGCCTATGATAATCAGATGGTAGATGTATTTCAATTGAATGGGAATACACTAGAACTTTCCCTACAAGATGATGGGCAAATTACACAGATGATCGACTTGAGTTCCATTAACAGTGATGACCAGCTACTTTCTTTAGGAAGCAACACGCTAAGCATTCAAAATGGCAATAGCATTAGTCTCACACCTTATCTAGATTCCAAGTGGACAAGTTCAGCCAATGATATTTATAACATTAATAGCGGAAATGTAGGAATCGGAACGACCAATCCAACCAAAGCGAAGCTAGAAGTAGAGGGAACAGGTGCAGGTTTTATGACCTCTGGCTACGCTTTTGTTGATTATGATGACAACAATCAAGTAGGTATTTTTAGTGAATTTGGAGCGACTACTCGCAATTACTCCATCTACGCTTCTGGACAAATATTAGCCACTGAATTCAATGCCTTCTCCGATGCGCGTATCAAAAACATCAAAGGAATCTCTGATGGTGAAAGTGATCTAAGCACGCTGATGCAAATAGAAGTGACGGACTACCAAATGAAAGATACCATCGAAAATGGCAATGACATCATCAAAAAAGTCATCGCTCAGCAAATTGCGGAAGTCTATCCACAAGCCGTGGATAAGCAACTGACCGATGTGATTCCTGATATTTATCAAAGAGCAAATGTAGAAAATGGCTGGATTCAACTAGAAACTAATTTGCAAGTAGGCGAACGTATCAAAATCATTACCAAAACAAGCAATGCCATCCACGAAGTCACAACCGTAGAAAATGGACGTTTCCAAGTTGCTCAACTGAAAACTGGCAATACTCAAGCAGAGACTATTTTCATTTATGGCAGAGAAGTCAAAGATTTCCATACCGTAGATTACGAAGCACTTTCCATGCTACATGTAAGCGCAACCCAAGCACAGCAGCGACGCATTGAAGCACTAGAAGTAGAAGTGGTAAGATTGAAAAAGCTAGAAAAAAGACTGGCGCAAATCGAAGCACGACTGCAGACAAATCGAAGTGCCGCATCAGTGGAGTAGGTGGACTTATACTCCATTTGGGATAAAAAAGTGCATTTTCTTTTTGGCATCAGAAACTGTACACTACTTTTGTGGTCTAAATAAACAGGTCTTTTTTTCTTCAAAAAATAAGTCGAAATTTGTGTTGCCGTCCATAAAAACGCTTTGAGCATACTTGTTGCGCAATCTCAGGAGCTTTACTAAGAGCTTGTTTTGAATGTCGCTTAAGACTTCATACATGACTAATTCAATGCAAACGAGCAAACTATACCATGAATACACTCGAAGTTCGAACCGTAGATGTCGTACAATACCTACAAGCCTTGCGCGAGGGTGGTTCTTTGCCTGCCATCGTGGAAGCAGATGATGAATTCCTCTATGTCCTAAAATTCAGAGGCGCAGGGCAAGGAAAAAAAGCCCTAATTGCAGAATTGATTGGTGGTTTATTGGCGCAAGCCATGGGACTGAAAGTGCCGGAATTGGTCTTCATGCATTTAGATGACTCCTTTAGCAAAACCGAACCCGACCAAGAAATTCAGGATTTGTTGCGCTTTAGCGTAGGAGTAAATCTAGGACTGCACTTCCTTTCAGGAGCGATTACTTACGACCCATTGGTGAATATCGCTGATCCTTTGACGGCTTCAAAAGTGGTTCTATTGGACAGCATCATCACCAATATTGATCGAACAGCAAAGAACACCAACTTACTCAATTGGAAAAACGAACTTTGGCTTATCGATCACGGTGCGAGCTTATATTTTCACCATAATTGGAAAAACTGGGAAGCACACCTTTCCCGTACGTTTCCGAATATCAAAGACCATGTCCTCCTGCCTAAAGCTAGTGAATTGCCAGCAGCCGCAAAGTCGATACAAACAGCGGTGAATGAAGATCAGATCAAAGCAATCGTTGCGCTAATCCCAGAAGATTGGTTGTTAGAACCTTCCAATCCTTTTGGGGTAGAGGAACTGCGAGCCAACTACATCACTTTCCTCCAATCGAGATTCAATAAAATTGATTTACTTCTAAAAGAAGCGTCCGATGCAAGATAGAGTCACCTACGAATTTTCGATTATCCGATTAGTGCCTAAAGTAGAACGAGCGGAATTCATCAATATCGGGGTGCTACTTTTTTCCAAACGCAAAAAGTACCTCGCCATGAAGTCTAAACTCGACGAAGCACGCATCACCGCTTTTTCCAGTGCAGTGGATATCGCTATGATAGACGACTACCTAAAAGCTTGGTCTGCCATCTGTGCGGGCGCACCCAAAGGCGGCCCAATCGGACAACTAGATATGCCACTCAGATTTCGATGGCTGACCGCTGCCAAAAGCACGATCATTCAATGCTCGCCAACACATCCAGGCTTGTGCGAACAACCCGAAGCGGTCTTGGAAATGTTGTTTGAGCGTTATGTGCTGTGAGGGAAAACGACTGCTACGCGGCTGTGAGCAATTTCCCGTATCTGCTCCAACAACAAGGACAAATCTACTAAGGTAGTAAACGGATTCATCAGTGTCGTTCGTAGGTAAACCTGATTGTTTAAGCTCGTCTTTACCATATAAAATTCTCCCGTTTCCAGCATTTGTTGTCGAATGTAGTTGTTCAGTTCATTCAAGTCAGTCGCGCCAGTATGCCGAAAGCAAACAATATTGCAGCTAGGTAGCATGGCTAACTCAAAATCGGGGTGATCATTCAGCAGGTTAGCGAAGGATTTTGCCAGATCGAAAGTCCGATTGATGTAGTCCGACCAGATGGACGTGCCGTGTGCTTGCAGAATGCTGTAAACTTTCAGGCTCATCATCAGCTTAGTACATTCGTAAGTTCGCTTGCCGAAATTATACCATTCTAGTTCGTCGGGTGCTGACCAAAGGTATTGCGCTTTTTGGGCAAAAGTTTGGTAGGAATGATGTACATTTTTGTAGAAAACGCCCGTCGTGATGGAAGGTGTGAGTAGCATTTTGTGAAAATCCATAATAAAGGAATCCGCTTGCGCAATCCCGTTCAGTAGATGGCGATAGCGTTCCGAAAACATGGCGGCTGCGCCGTGCGCACCATCCACATGAAACCAAAGCTGATGCGTTTGGCAAAAGTGGGCGATTGCTTCCAGATCATCGAAACTGCCCGTCGAAGTAGAGCAAGCACTACCAACCACCGCAATCACTTCCACCCCTGCTGCCTGCGCCTGCCGAAGTAAAGGTGCTAGCAAATCCGTTCGCATTTCGTAGCGTTCGTTTACGGGTACTTTAATGACGCCATTTTCGCCGAAACCCATCGTTCTCACGGCACGTTCCACGCAGTAGTGCGCCTCTTCCGATACCATGACTGCTAGTGGTTTAGTTGTCCCTGCTTTCCAAACCGCCGTCTTTGTATTTCTAGCCGTTAGCAGTGCGGTCAAATTTCCCAAAGTACCACCAGAAGTCAAGACCCCACCTGCTTTTTCGTTGAAACCAAAGGCATCCAATATGCTCCTAATCACCAGATGCTCAATGGCTACGGCTGCCTGTCCCACCTCGTAGATTGCCATGCCATTATTGACCAAATTAGAAACGAGTCCCATCAAAGCCGCAATAGGTAGCGGCACACCTACTTGATGCCCAACGTATTTAGGGTGGTGTAAAGCAATGGACTGATCAAGTACTTTTTGCACAAAATCAGTCAGTTCAAACGCATTGCCCTCCATTTCTTCTTGCCATGCTGCCAAACGATCTGAAGGAGACTGCCAAGTATGAACAGGTAATTCGCCCGTCGTACTGCCTTGCAAGTGATCGGCTAACAAATCAATTAATTGGTGTCCAGATTGGCGAAAGGTATTGGCGTCGAACGCTTGTTCTAGTGTGTGGCTCATAATTTTTAGCTCTAAACAATTCAAAGCACAAAATGGATGCTTGAAAATTGCCTCAAACGCTATAAATAGGAAGACCGAACTGTAACC
>JBCDKV010000382.1:0-5541 GCA_038746215.1 Bacteroidota bacterium
CAAAATGACATTAGCTATACTTGGTCGCCATCTGCTAGCTTATCTTGTTCCGATTGCCCCAATCCTAATCTGCTACCGACCGATAATATCACCAGTATATATGAAGTCGAAGCTACCGATCAGTACAACTGTTCCAGTTTAGATACCGTACAAGTCACCAATATTTCCAATGTAGCTGTTCCTAATTTGACCTGTGAAAGTACGAACCGAGTGCTTTCCATTGGTTGGGATGGACAAGCCGATGTGGATTATGAAATCAGTATTGATGGCTCAACTTGGTTCATGCCAGCAACCAATATGTCACACGCTGTGAATGGCTTGCTCGATCAAGCAGCGGTGAATATCAGCATTCGTCCTATTTTGGAAGGCGTTCCGATGATCTGTGAAATTCCCAGCAATGATACCGTTTGCATATTCGATGGCTGCGAACTGGAATTGATGCTGACGAATGCTTCACTAGATTTGAATTGTTTTGATAGCAAGGACGGCATGGTAGAACTGCTTTGGGAAGATGGCACTGGTCCGTTTGATTACAGTTTAGATCAGGCAAGTGATCGCACCATGGATACTTCTTTCAGAGTGGATAGCTTAGGGGCGGGCGAACATCAGTTTGTGGTGCAAGATGCCGAAGCCTGCACGGATACCATTACTTTTTTCATTGACGCACCACCCATGCTTACTTTGGAAGCCATCATAGAACATCCTAGATGCAATGACGATCAGAATGGGCTAATAGATTTAGCAGCTAGTGGTGGTACGCCGAATTATAGCTACAGTCTGGATGGTGTCCTTTTCGATAATACAGCAGTCTTTGGTGGCTTGACAGCAGGCGTATATGATGTGATCGTAAAAGATGAAAATGGTTGTGAATACCAGCAGCAAATCGAATTGCTCAACCCAGCTTCTGTAGAAGTAGAAATACAGAAAGGCGATAAAGAAGACTACTTGGAAATGGAGTACGGTGACGAATTGCAGCTATTCACCAACCTGCTCAATGGACAAGGCATGGTGACTTACGAATGGACTGCCATGAATGGCGATTCAACGATGAGTTGTACGGATTGTCCCGATCCTTTTGTGCAACCACTCAGTACCACCTATTTTGAGTTGGAAGTTACAGATGCCAATGGTTGCAAAAGCTCAGATCGCGTCCAAGTGAGGGTGAGTCGTACTTTCAAGCACTATGTCCCAACTGCTTTCAGTCCCAACGAGGATGGTGATAACGAACGGCTGACGGTTTACAGCGATTGGGATGCGAGGGTTTTGAGGTTTCAAGTCTACGACCGTTGGGGTAGTCTGATCTACGAAGCTTCCGATTTTCCGCCTAATGATGAGTCCATTGGTTGGGATGGCTATACTCCTGATCGAAAAAAACTCATGGAAATGGGTACTTACGTTTGGTTTACCGAAATAGAATACAACGACGGGACAAAGAAAATTTTCAGTGGTAGTACGACTTTGTTGAAATAGCTCTTTTGTTGTTTAGGCTGTTGATTTGCAAACAGATCAACAGCCTAAACATGTATGAAAATCGTTAAAAGCTAAACTTTGTTTATTCGTTGATTCGTTTATTGCACAGATCCTCTTGATTCCAATTTCTAAGTTAACAACTGCGGGGCGTGTAGGAAGTATCAGTTTTTTTAATATTTTACTTAAAAACAGACTGAGCAAATACAATGAAATTGAGCATACTTGTTGCGCGATCTCAAGAGCCTTACTAGAAGTCATTATAAGTATTGCTCAAAATTTAGTACACGCCTAGATTTCTACAATAAAAAATCATTTCGCTTGTCTTTGACTAAAAAAAAGACTAATTTTGCGCCACTTTTGGGTAGAAATAGGCTAGACGTGGTATAAAGTAGCTTACAAACTATCCTTTTTGATCTAGTATAATATACATAACGTACAAATCTATAGAGTCATGGATGCCATTAAATTTGTGAACGATCAGATGTTGAAGAAGTCGGATTATCCTGACTTTCGCCCGGGTGATAACATCGTAGTAAGCTATAAAATCATTGAAGGTAGTAAGGAACGTATCCAGTCCTTCAAAGGTAACGTAATTCAAATCAGAGGAAAAGGGGCGAATAAGACATTCACCGTTCGTAAGATTTCTAATGGTGTTGGGGTGGAACGTATTTTCCCTTATTCTTCGCCTATCATTGAAGAAATCCAGTTGTTGCGTCGCGGTAAAGTACGTCGCGCTAAGCTTTACTACCTAAGAGATTTGGTTGGTAAAAAAGCTCGTATCAAAGAAAAGCGCACGCGATAATATAGCGTTCTGTATACCAGCTATAAAAAATGCCTTGCATGACTCATGTAAGGTATTTTTTTTGAAAGCTACACCAACTGAAAAATCTGCTCCAAGGGTATCCACTTCTCTCCTTTGGCTGCCCAAGGTAATTCTTGCTGAAATTTCCACATCAGTTGCTCCCATTCTTGTACTTTTGGATTGTCTGCATCCATCTGGGCTTTCCGCTCGAAGCTAAAGCTTTCATCGACTTCCATAATCATGAACATCCGATTACCTGTTAAATAGATTTGCATGTCGGTGATACCCGCTTCTTTGATGCTTTTGGTGATCGCTGGCCAAGCATTCCCAGCCGCATGGTATTGCTTGTATTCTTCGATTAGGGCTTTATCATCTTTGAGGTCACAAGCAAAACAATATCTTTTGTACTTCATATTTGTGATTGTATGTTGGAGCTGTACGAAGTCCTGTTTCTATTAAGAACTCACTCATTTGCATGTGGACTAAGTTGATGCAAGGAAATGAGATTCATATAATCGTCATCTGCATAGGGCGCATCTCAAAATGTCGCAGAAAGTTTTTTTCAAAGGTGAAAAACTTTCTGCTAGGGGGATTTTAAGGGCAAGAAGCGTTAACGTTTTAACGCTTCTTGCCCTTAAAAAAACCCCTTGGGGCTTGCCGATCCAGTGGGTTTAAATTCCAATCTTAGAAGGATAGCCTGCCACTACATCAAGCATTATGAATTCGAAGCGTTCGCCAGCCAAAAAGCGCAATGACGATGAAACAAATGATCGGCATCGTGTAGGACAACTGTACGCCGTAGCTATCCAGTAAAAGACCTTGCAAAGGCGGCATGAACGAACCTCCTGCAATTGCCATCACCAATCCCGCTGCGCCTAACTTGGCGTCATCTCCTATTCCTTTCAATGCGATACCATAAATCGTTGGAAACATCAAGGACATGCAACCTGAAATACCGACTAGCGCATACAAACCAAATCTGCCGCCGACGAAGATGACTGGAATCAGTAGTAACACTGCACCAACAGATAGGTACATCAATAATGCACCAGGCTTGATATATTTTAGCAAAAAGGTGCAGACAAAACGACTAACACCAAATAAAATCATGGCATAAAAATTGAAATTAACGGCTTGGGCGGCTGCATCTGCCTCTATCATACCCTCGCTCATTAAAACTTCGGTGCCATAATAGACGGTGTACGTCCAAACCGTAATTTGCGCCCCGACGTAGAAAGCCTGTGCGATGACCCCTTCTCGGTAACGGAGATTATCGAAAAGTCGCTTAAAAGTACCCCTGATGTCCAGACTTTGCCCACCGTCGCTGTTCTTAGGCATTTTGGTAAAGTAAATCAGCAAAAATACGATCAGTAAGACTAGTCCGATAGCCACGTACGGACCTCGCACTACTGCCAAATCTGCAAGTTTTACAGCATCGAATTCTTCCGCTGGCAGTGCTGCCCTTTCAGCAGTACTCAGTTTGTTGAGCTTTGCTAGGATGAAGTCCTTAGCAATTAAAATCCCGATAATGGAACCCATCGGATTGAAAGATTGCGCCAAATTGAGTCGCTGCGTTGCCGTCGATTCGTCTCCCATCGAGAGGATGTATGGATTTGCGCTGGTCTCCAGAAAACTTAGTCCGCAAGTCATAATAAAAAAAGCCGCACAAAAGGGCCAAAATATACCGATCAAACTAGCGGGAATGAAAAGGATACCGCCCACGGCGTACAAAGCTAAGCCGACCAATATCCCCGATTTGTAGGAATTTTTCTTGATAAAAATAGCCGCTGGAATCGCCATGAAACAGTAACCTGCATAAAAAGCGAATTGGACGAAAGAACTGATGAAAGCACTCTGGTTAAATATAGTGCCGAAAGCCTTGACGAGCGGATTGGTAATATCGTTAGCGAAGCCCCACAGAGCAAAGCAGAAGGTAATAAGGATGAAAGGAAAAATCAATCGCTTGGGGATGACAGGATGACTGGTCGTACTCATTTTTTGTTTGTTTTGTCGTTTTGCTGATGATAATCATTGAGCGGTAAAGGTCTATGAAGCAGCCTTGCCAAGCTAACACAAATTACTATTTTAAAAAAACAAATGTGTTGATGTAGAATAAAAATAGGTAAAATTGCTCACAGTGAATAGTTTTGGCACAAAATTCTACAAGATGAAATATATTGTTTGTGAAACCCCCCAACAATTTACCTTAAAGGAAAAAGCTGCACCTAGCTTCGAGGCGAATGAAGCTTTGCTACAAATTAAGACGATTGGTATTTGTGGCACCGATTTACACGCCTACGCAGGTAATCAAGCCTTTTTTACCTATCCTCGAATCTTAGGACACGAATTGGGCGCACAAGTGATGGCAACTGGAAAAGCGGTGGACAATGTTCATAGCGGAGATCGAGTAGTCATCATGCCATACCTGAGTTGCATGGAATGTATTGCCTGCCGATCAGGGAAGACCAATTGCTGCACTAATATAAAGGTGTTGGGCGTGCATACGGACGGCGGCATGCAGGAGCAGATTGCAGTGCCTTCAGATATTTTGCTCCCCGTGAACGATCTATCCTACGAAGCAATTGCCATCATCGAACCCTTAGCAATCGGCGCACATGCGATCAGACGCGCCAATCTGGAAAAAGGAGAATACATTGTTGTCATTGGCTGCGGCCCGATTGGCTTGGGCATTATGAAACTGGCACAAATACAGGGTGCAAAAGTAATCGCAGTGGACGTAGTAGCATCTCGACTACAGTTTGCTAAAGAACAGATTGGTGTCGAACACACAGTGAATGCGCTCGAAAATCCAGTAGCAGCTATTTCAGCGATCACGAACGGAGACTTAGCAACTGCAGTATTCGACGCTTCTGGCAATAAGCGAGCATTGGAAAGAGGCACAGACTACATGGCACACGGCGGTCGCTATGTGTTAGTTGGATTGTCAAAAGGTGATTTAACGTTTTCTCATCCAGCCATCCACGCTAAAGAAACAACGCTGATGTGTAGCCGTAACGCTACCACAGCAGATTTTGAACTGGTGATCGAAAGCCTAAGGACAGGACGCTTTCCAGTAGATGCCTTCGTCACGCATCAAGTAGCTTTTGAGGATATGATTGCACATTTCGACGGATGGTTGAATCCCGAAGCAGGCGTAATCAAAGCGATGGTTCGTATAAATCAATAGTGCGAATCATTTATATTAGCAAAAGAATCATTTATACTAATAAGTAAAATATTTTTCCCGATCTTAGTAAAATGAATTTTAG
>JBCDKV010000383.1:0-5503 GCA_038746215.1 Bacteroidota bacterium
AAAATAATAGCGGCAGATATTGCTAACAATCAGACTTTTTACCAAATCATAAAATTCCCTCGGACATATGAAAAAACTACTACTTTTTACAGTAGGCATGCTATTTACCTTATGGCTTCATGCACAAAATTGCGAAAACGACACCACCGCCCCTACACCACTTTGCAGAGACAGTATCAATGTACGCTTATCACTAGATGGAACAGCCCAGCTACAAGCAGCGCAATTCGATGCTGGCAGTTTCGATGATTGTTCGAGCCGTTTGCGATTCTCTTTTTCTGTGGATACCTTGGATGTACTCAAAACCATCACGGCAACGGAAGCGATCGAGCTTTGGGTAACGGATGAATCAGGCAATCAAGATTTTTGTGCGAGCGCAGCACAGGTAGCATCCTGCCCCGAATTGGAGATTACCGGAACGGTCACACCTACTTGTGGAGGTAATGACGGAGCAATTATCTTGGATACGTTACCAATAATAAATCAATATCTCTATATATGGAGTGTAGGCGATAGTACTAGAAATATCAACGCTTTAGCAGCAGGTGAGTATACGGTTACTGTCTTGGATCAAAACAACTGCTCGTATGTAGAAAGTTTCACTGTACCCGCAGAAATAGCCATTGAATTAGCCACCGAGCCAGCTTGCAATGATGACGGTACTGCAAATGTTGAAGTCACAGCAGGGACGCCACCTTATCAACTGGAATGGTCAAGAATATTTTTTGATGACCAACAGCCTAACTTTGAAGCCAACAGTCTCGTTCAAAGTGATTTACCGTCGGGACTTTATCAGATTGAAATAAATGATGCCAACGATTGCGAAGCTACTTTCATTTTCGATGTTCCAAAAGCTTTGGATGTCCAAGCCTACTTAGGCGGCAGGTGTAGCGATCAAAGTAATGAAGGCGTTGTAGAAATCACTAGTGGCACACCACCTTATACTTTTGCATGGAGCAACGGAGAGACCGATTCTATTATTCAAGTATTGCCTGATGAAACATATGGTCTTACAGTGACAGATGCGGATGGCTGTATTTGGGAGGAAGAGGATATAGATTTTTTGATTGCTGCTCCTCTGAATATTTTTCTATTTGGTATTGCAAATTGCAATGGCTCAAGTATTATTATACCAACGGTCTCGGGAGGAGCACCACCCTACACTTATCAAATGACTGGACCTGATGGCTATTTCTCTGACAATACTATTCGCTATGATGATCTATTTGATGGGCTTTACACTTTAGTCGTAGAAGATGCAAATGGCTGTACTGCTGCCGAGACGTACAATTTAGTCAGCGAAACCAACCTTGACTTTGAACAAGACATAGAATATGCTTGTGATGGAACTGCCACGGTTACATTGACACCAAGATGTGAAGGAACATATGATTTCTCTTGGAGCAACGGAGGTGTAGGAAGCAAACAGGAAGACTTAGTTGTTGGCAACTACACAATAACCATAACGGACAACAGAGATTCGGTGAGAATTTATTCTTTACAAATTGAAAGTATTCAGACATTGAGCATAGAAGAAATACGCACTTTTCCAAATTGCTACATGTCGGGAGGATCATTTTCTGGAATTGTGTCCAACGGAGAACCACCTTATGTATTTCGATGGATTATCAATGATACGACTGTAATCACTCAGAATACTGGATTTTTGAGTGATAGAGTCATAGGTGATCTAGTTGTAGATAGGTATCGGCTCATTGTATCAGATAGTAGAGGGTGTGTTGCCACCTCTGAGACCTTCGAGGTAGATTTTCCACCCTTCTTTGGAGTTGAGCTAGCAGTCGAGCCAAACTGTGAAGACAATACCTTTACGATAAGTCCATCCGTTTTTGAAGAAGGAACATTGCTAGAACCAGCCAATAACTATCAATTTGAATGGTACGCTCGTTCGTTATTAATAGATAGTAGTCAGCAAATAGATATCGCATGGAACGATATGGATTTACTGACCAGCTTAATTATCACAGGAAATAACAACACAAGATGTAGGAGATTTATTAACCTCCGCCCCACGCTTCTAGATAGCTTAATCAATATTGGAGCATGTACCTTTAATACTATCAGTGGTGTGACTTTTCTAGATAGCCTATCCAATTGCATTTTTGATAGTGGAGATATTGGTATTAGTTTGGCGGATATTGAAATCGCATTAGTGAAAGATACGCTTTTAGACACCGATTTAGTAGTGTTGGAAAATGGAACGACTGAATATATAAGCGGTGTAAAATACGAAAGTGAGCTATTAGAAAATGGAAGATTCGATTTATTAATCAACCTTTTAAACCCCTTCGAGTCCGACTACACCCACCTAAAAATCAGTACAGACCTTCCGAGCCAATGTGCTTATCGCTATGTTGCTTTGGCTGATTTGCTGGATGAAACCGCATCTATTCCCGATATTCAATTGCCCATCCAACTCGAAGCCGATTGCGACTTGCTCACCGTAGATATTGCTACGCCCTTTTTGCGTCGTTGCTTTGAAAGCACCTATCATGTTAGCTATTGTAATTACGGTATCAATACCATCGAAGATGCCTATATCGAAGTACAGCTCGACGAGTACGTTGATTTTGTACGAACCAACATACCTGCAACTGATTTGGGTGAAGGCTTATATCGCTTTGATTTAGGGACAATAGAAGCAGGGGCATGCGGACGTTTTCCGATCATAGTAAAGGTGAGTTGTGATGCAGTTCTAGGTCAAACGCATTGTGCAGAAGCAACTATTTTCCCTATTCCAGACTGCTTGAAATGGGAGGGTGCAGCTATTGAAGTCACTGGCACGTGTGAAGCCGATAGTGTGTTGTTTCGCATCCAAAATATCGGAGAAGTAGATATGGATGCCCCTTTGAATTATATTGCGATAGAGGATGTGGTCATGTTACGAACGGATGATTTTCAGTTGGAAGCATTGGAAGCAACTACTTTGCGTTTTCCTAAAAATGGCTCTACCTATCGTTTGCAGGTGGAACAAGTTGAAGGCTTACCCTACAAAAGTCAACCAAGCACCGCAATAGAGGCTTGCGGCAGCAACGACAATGGCAGTTTCAGTCTGGGTTTCGTCAATCTTTTCCCAGAAGATGATGCCGCACCTTTCCGTGCGATTCATTGCGAAGAGAATAGAGGAGCTTACGATCCGAATGATAAAGCAGTGCTGCCAAAGGGCGTTGATAAACCTGGCTACATTGATCGTAATGTCGATTTAGAATACAAAATTCGTTTCCAAAATACGGGTACGGATACTGCTTTCACCGTCGTCATTCTGGACACGCTAGATACTTGGCTTGACCCAACTACTGTTCAGGCGGGCGCGAGTAGTCACGATTATGTTTTTGAGCTAATAGATGATCGCGTGCTTCGTTTTGCGTTCTACGATATTCTTTTGCCCGATAGCACGACCAATCTAGGCGCTTCGCAAGGCTTCGTGCAGTTTCGGGTAGCGCAACAAATGGATATTCCTTTCGGCGAAACCATCAACAATAAGGCGGCCATCTATTTTGACTTCAACGAACCCATTATCACCAACACAGTCAGTAATCAAATTGAAAAGGACTTTTTGAAGCTAGCACTTAGCACCCCCGAAGTCATTAGCACAAATATTCCAATTCGCATTCATCCCAATCCATTCCGCGAAAGTACGATCATTTACATTGGAGGTGAGCCGATTAAAGATGCGAGCTTTGTTTTATACGATACTTTTGGACGATTATTGATGGAAAAACCCTTTTCAGGTAACCAAATTGAAATTTTTAGAGAAAAACTACCTGAAAACAGTTACTTTTTTCAAATTGTCAGTCCTAAGGGCATCATTAACACTGGAAAGCTAATAATTAGTAATTGAATTGACAACATTTTTTATCCTTATAGTACGATACACCACTCACTAAGCCTAATTCCGTGAACATAACTTATTTTACAAGCTCAGGTCATTTGCCTGAGCTTTTTTTTTGCTTGAAAATAAGAACGAGGCCATTTGCTTATATGACATTATCTTCTGAAAATTAATTAAAGACTTCGTTTTCAATTTTTTCAAAAGACCCTTCGGAAGGAAACGATGTCGCTTTGATAATTCTCAGAAAAACCATTGAAACAACATCATTTCCGTCTAAAGTACTTTTCGAGAACACTACTACAAATCCATTCCATTATAGACATCCATCACGGCTCTTACGTGATCGGCGGAAGTGTTCAATAATTTAGTCTCTGACTCATTCAGTTTCAACTCAATCAATTCACCGATACCACTTTTACTCAATTTCACTGGTACACCCAAGAAAATATCACTCAGTCCATATTCTCCTTCTAGTTTTGCGCAGACTGGGAAGATACGATTATCGTCTTTCACGATAGATTCTACCATCTGTGCTGCTGCTGCGCCTGGCGCATACCAAGCCGATGTTCCCATCAATTTGACTAACTCTCCCCCACCCTTTTTGGTGCGCTCTACTATGGCGTTCAGGTCTTCTTCTGCTATCATTTCTGTTACGGGTATGCCCGCAACGGTGGTATAGCGTGGTAGTGGTACCATTGTATCGCCATGTCCACCCATCAAAACCGCTTGAATATCTTTAGGAGATACATCTAATGCCATCGACAAAAAGGCACGATAGCGGGCCGTATCTAAGATACCTGCCATGCCGAATACCTGTGTTTTAGGCAAACCAGAAGCTTGGTAAGCCGCATAGGTCATGACATCCAGTGGATTAGAAACCACAATGATGATTGGATTAGGAGAGTGCTTCATGATGGATTCTGTAACCATCTTGACGATTTTTGCATTCGTGGAGATTAAATCGTCACGGCTCATACCAGGTTTTCTAGGAATACCAGCGGTGATGACAACTATGTCCGAATTGGCAGTATCTGCGTAGTCAGCTGTTCCTTTCAATCGAGTGCTGTAGTAGTCAATCGGTGCTTGCTGAAAACTATCTAATGCTTTTCCTTTCGCTAAATCTCCTTTTATATCTAGCAGTACTACTTCTTTTACGATATCCTTGTGTGCAAGTACATTGGCGCAAGTAGCACCCACATTTCCTGCACCCACAACGGTTACTTTACTCATAAATTTTATAGATTATTTTTTCAATTCATTTTTGAAGTGATTGGGTTCTCAAAGCCTTGATGTTGGCTTTCTTTTTACCCGATGATTTACCATTTTTATGGTTAAATCTCTCCAAAAATGAATGTGTTTGTTAATAATGTATACGCTATGTAAATTTTGCCGCAAATGTAAAGATTTTTCTAAACTTTGACTCAAAACCAAACATTTGTCGGATTTTTTGATGTTTTAAAGTCTGTAATACGTACTTTCTGTGCATTTTCGTTGAATCTCAGTCAATATATTTATATTTTTAGTTTTATATTTTTAACGATCCAATCGGGTGCATCTCAAAATGTCGTCTGGTTGATTAAAGGGCGAATTTTCGTTTGTATTCCATGCAGTCGCATCCGAAAATCTACAAAGGAGGATTTTCGGATGCTCCAA
>JBCDKV010000384.1:0-5501 GCA_038746215.1 Bacteroidota bacterium
AGTCTAACGTAGGAATCCTTTTGGCTGGCGAGGCTTTTTAACATTCTCGCAGTGTTGCTTGCAGAAAAGATTGAGTATCTTTTCAACGAAGAGAACCGCTAGCATGAGTGAGCGATCCCGAAGGGTGAACGAACGATCCCTGAGGGTAAAAGTCCAGTGGACTTTTAAGTGAGAGAACCACGCTAGTGGATGGGTGGCAGAACATTCAAGTGAATGAACCGCAAAGCGGACGGGCGAGGATGCCTTACCTACGCTTGGTCACAAATCGGGAAGTCATTATTTGACCGTTACTAAAAGCATCCAAAGAGACTTTTTTGAAGCACGCCGCAATGATCATACAAAATAAGCCCCAGCAAAATTTGGTTAATTTGAATGTCCGCTGACTTATCGGATTAGACCCATTTCATAAAAATTTGTTCGTTCGAGGATTCTTTGGGCAAAAACATTTGATTATTTTTGTGAGTGTTATATTCTCTATTTATTCCATACCAACACACAAAATTCAAGCATGAAACAAGCTACTTTATCCTTATTATCTGGGCTGCTCTTTTTTGCCTTCCATGCTATTGCGCAGTCACCAACAGTTTTTATGGAAGTAGAGGGGAATACACAAGGCAATATTACACGAGTTGCTGGTACAGCAGATTCAGCAGGTTCCCTTTGGGTGGAAGATCGAGAGGATGAGTCACTTGTATTCGCCATGGAATTTACTAGTCAATTTGATCTTGCCCCAAGTACAGGTGCAATCACTGGCGATGCGCTACCTTGTGTACTAAAAATCAAAAAAATAGTGGACGCTGCTTCTCCGCGCTTGTTTCAAGCATTGGCTAGTAAAGAAGATGTAGAAGTAACTTTGAATTACTATCGAACCAACTCCTCTGATGTGCAGGAAAATTATTATCAGGTAAAATTTAAAAATGCTAAAGTGGCTGCATTTAGAATGTTATCTCAAGAAACACCTTTAACGGTCGGGGCAAATGAAGCGAGAGACTTTGAAGAAGTTACCTTTACCTACACAAGGATAGAGTTGACGCATTTCATAGCTGGAACATCTGCTGTATATGACTATTGATACAGTTACGACTCAATTTATGAAGTTTCGATTTTTTTTCTTGCTGTACTACCCTGTCTTTCTTTTTGGGCAAATTGGTAGTTCGACCGTCAGTAGTTCAGTCCTTGCTGAAACGAATGATTTTAGTAGTTCAACGGCACTTCCAGAGATTTTAGCCGATGGCAAAAGTAGTGAGGAATGTTGTTTGCCAGTGATGATTATCATTCCTGTCGAACTATTATCTTTTGAAGGAAAAGCAATAGATAAAGGTAATCAACTGACTTGGACAACGGCAAGTGAAATCAATAATCGAGGCTTTGAAATATGGAGCAGTAGGGATGCTAAAAGCTGGAAAAGCATTGGTTTTGTAGAAGGAGCAGCTAATTCATTAGGGCTACAAGATTACCGTTTTTTAGATGAACTGCCTTTGAAAGGCATCAATTATTATCGTTTGAAACAAATAGACTTTGATGGGGCATACGAATACAGCAAAATAATTGCGATAGATGGGCAAAAGACGGATAATTGGGTATGGCTGCAATCAAATTTAGTGCAGAATCAACTGAGCGTTCTACTAGCAGATGAAGCCGATATCACCATCATTAACGCCGCAGGAATCAAGGTTCAACAAAGAACAATCAATGGCAATAGTACTGTTGATGTAACAGATTTGTCAACAGGCACTTATCATTTGCTAGTTGTAGCTGCCAGTGAGATGAAAGTATTGCGTTTTGTAAAGCAGTAGAACAATACTTTTATTCACTTTCAAAGGCGTATATTTGTATGCCTTTGACAATTAGTATTTCAGCATTAACCACTAGTATTATTAAAACTTGATTCTTCTACCAAAAAGGTGTTGTCCTGTCCCGTTGTATTGTTTTCGCCAGCTTCCTTTCCAAAGATCATTTTGTTGACTGCCATTGTCCGTTAGATTTACCAACTTAGAGCATGTTTAGAGCACTATTTTCCTATAAACCAACATTTTACGAACCTGACTGCATGAAAAATAAACTCCGTATCCAGATATGCAATTAATTTTTCACCTTGTCAGAACCGCAAACTGCTGATTTATAGTTCAATCCTGCTCCAAACATGCTCTTAACGGATAATGGCAGTCAAAATTCACTGCTTCACCACTCGCACCTCAAAGCGTTCGGCAGCAGTATGAACGACCAAAATATAAATACCTGTGTTCAATTCTTGCATGTTAATTTGCCCATCAAAAGAACTTACTTCTTTGACTAACTGCCCCGCATTGTTGTATAGTTGAATATTCTGTATCTCCTTAATATCATCAAAAGTAAAGTAGAGTACGTCCTGAACTGGATTGGGCGCAATGCTTAGATTGAATTTCCCTAATTTGACCACTCGAATTTCTGAATACTCGAACGCACCATCTACATCCATTTGTTTTAGTCGGTAATAGTTGATGCCTTTAAATGGCTGCTGGTCTAGATATTCATATTCTTGAGTTTCTAAACTTGTACCTGCACCTTTAATGAAAGTAATGGCTTTCCATTCTTTTCCGTTAGTACCGCGTTCTAACTCAAAACCTTTGTTGTTCAGTTCACTGCTCGTTTGCCATTGAAGTAGCACTTGCTCTGTATCGGTAGCTTTGGCAGTGAAAGATAAGAGTTCTACAGGTAGTGCCACTACGTCATATCGTTGTAAAACAATCGTGTAATCATCTCCATCAACACTACCAGCTGTATTGCGGTCTCCATCTTGCCAGACGATGGTGGCGGTGGTTTTGGCATTTAATCCGACTGCTGCGAATTGCTGAAAGTTAGTCGTTGTGGTATTGACTAGTGTTTCTGGATTGGAAACAATACCTGCTAGGTTGAAGCCTTTGAAATAAGTGCCGAAGCGATTGCCGTCTTGATCATAGCTGTTCCAAGTAACAATGAAATCACCAGTCATGGTCATATTGATGCTTGGATTGTCTTGTGCGCCCGTAGTGGTGGTATTGACTAGGAATTCACTGCCTTGTGGTGTTCCAGCACTGTTGAATCGCTGTGCATAAATACCTTCTTGGCTGCCATCTTGTAAATTACTCACCCAAACAATATTGAAATTACCATCCATATCCATGGCGATATCTGGGCTGAGTTGATTGTTTGTAGTCGTTGTATTGACTAAGAACTCACTCGTCTGCACGGCGGCGGCGGCATTGTAGGTTTGCGCATAAACACCATAACCGTCGCCATCTTGATTTAAGCTTTGCCAAGTGACTACAAAATCACCATCACTATCTATGGCTACAGCGGGATAGTTTTGAGAATTAGCAGTGGTCGCATTAATGATACTTTCTGTTCCTTGTGCCACCCCAGCATTATTATAGCGTTGTAGATAAACATCGAATTCACTTTCCCAAACAACTACATAATCTCCATCATCGTCCATAGCAATGTCAGCAAATCGTTGTTGCCCTGCCGTTGTTGTATTCACCAAAACTTCTCCTGTCAGTGCTGTTCCTGTATTATCAAAGCGTCGTTGATAAATGCCCCAGCCGTCGCCATCTTGCCCTAAACTTTGCCAAACGACGGTATAATTACCTGCATCATCTATGGCGACTGCTGGAAAGCGTTGATCGTTGCTGGTCGTGGTGTTAATTTGGGCTTCACTACCTACTACTGCTCCCGCACTACTATAACGCTGTGCATAAATACCATAGCCTGAGCCATCTTGATTGAGACTTTCCCAGACGATCACAAAATTATCATTCAAATCGACGGCAATGGCTGGATTTTGTTGGGAATTGGCAACTGTTGTGTTGACTTGGGTTTCTGCGCCTATGGTGCTGACTTGGCTGTAGATCATACTTGCAAAGAGAAGTGATGCAAGGGTAAAGAATGTCTTTTTCATAAGTTTTATTTTTTGTCTGAATCAGAATTAACAGGATTAGAGGATTTTCATGATTACTACTAGCATGGTTATTTCATTCTATTTTACGATGTATAAAGTTTCAACCTAAGGCAGACACGTCCTAACTTGATACCACTATCCTACCGTTTCCTAACGATTGAATGCTGTTTTGCTCGTTTGGAAACGAGCCGATAAAAGGTTTGAAGTTAAGAAACTTCAAACATCGGAGAATGAAACAGTCCTGGCTACCAGTGGTTTCGTTAAAACAGATCGTTATTTATTTTCTGTAGCGGCTGATAGCTCTGCGCCTTCTTTCACTTCCAGCGCCTCTACTCTAGCCGTTAAATCACCCAACAGTTTTTTGTAAGCTGCTAATTCTGCTGCTTGTTGCGCTTCTAGCTCCGCTATACGCTTATCTTTTTGATCTACTTCTGCACTCAACTCCTGCACCGCTTTTACCAAAGGCACTACAAACTCTGCATAGCGCAAACCATAAATATCTGCTTCATCTTGCGGCGCATCTACTCCACTAAAATCATAACCCAATTGCTCAGCAGCCGCTTCTACTTCCTGTGCAATAAAACCTGAATAGCGCACTGCTTCTTTTTGATTTAAAGCATCAGCTAAAGTTTCCGTTTCAAAGCCTTTTTGGGTATGAAGTTTTTTGGCATCGTAATTATAAGTCACAGGACGCAGGCGATTGATGAAGTCCAAACCAATTACATTTTCTTGCACATTTTTCTTGAAACGACCATCAGAAGTAGCCGTCCAGTTGACGACGCCACCAATGGAAGCGATGGAACTGTTGCCCAATACAATTTCATTATTGGCAGCTACACTTGCTTGGTAGCCGATGGCAGTAGAATTTGTGCCTGAAACAACAGTATTTGAGCCAATTGCAGTTGCTTGCAATGCTTGAACATCTGCCAAGTTACCAATACATATAGCATCGTCTGCGGCTGGTTCTAAATTGGTTAAATAGCCTATGGCAACACTTCGCTGACCTGCTGCATCTACTCCTGAGCCTATAGCGACCGTCCTATTCGCATTATTGTCTATTACAGATCTGTATCCAATTAGCACAGCATCATTAGCTCTATTTATGACTGCACTACTACCAATGAAAACATTTCTCATGTTTTGAGTCTCTCCATTGCCCGTTTCTACAAAGTTAGCACCATGTCCAATGCCTACATTATCGCTACCATCTCGGTTGGTTCCTCCTGCTCCAAAACCAAGGTAAGTATTATGTGCGCCTCGAAATGCTCCTACGCCTCCAGTTCGATTATTGTCCCAACCTGCATAAGCACCCACAAAAGTGCATTCTCCTACATTTTCGGTATTGCCTCCGGCACCATAACCTATAAAAGTATTGGCATTTACGGTTCTACTATCTACGCCTGCTCCTGCGCCAATGTAAGTATTTAAAGAACCTGTAGCATTGTCTTGTCCTGCTGCTCCTGTTACAAGTACAAAATCTGGATAAATACTACTTGAAAAATTAGCTTCGGCATCTGCTCCAATGAAAGTATTTCCTCTTCCTGTAGTCGTTGAGCGTCCTGCTTGTGTTCCTATAAATGTATTA
>JBCDKV010000385.1:0-5478 GCA_038746215.1 Bacteroidota bacterium
GTAGACGGGATAAATCTGTGCATACGAATATACCTGTTTATCTGTTTAAATTGTTTATTCGTTGATCTGCAATGCGTTGATCCTAAGTATATTAAACGAATAAACAATTCAACAAATCAACAAAGATGGAAATGCACTTTTTTATTCAATACGCAGTATAGTTGTAGTCGATGAAATCGGATCACAAAATCACCAGTTCAACAAATCAACAACACAATGTCCGTACTAGTCAATAAAAACTCAAAGATCATTGTACAAGGCTTCACGGGAAAAGAAGGTACTTTCCACGCGACCCAGATGATCGAATATGGTAGCAATGTCGTTGGAGGGGTAACACCAGGCAAAGGTGGCATGACGCACTTAGACCGTCCTGTATTTAATACCGTTTCGGAAGCCGTTGAGAAAGTAGCGGCAGACGTCTCTCTGATTTTTGTGCCACCACCATTTGCGGCGGATGCCATCATGGAAGCGGCGGATGCTGGCATCAAAGTCATCATTTGCATCACAGAAGGCATACCCGTACAAGATATGGTGAAAGCAAAAGCCTACATCGAAGAACGCGACTGCCGTCTGATCGGACCGAACTGTCCGGGTGTCATCACGCCAGGCGAAGCGAAAGTCGGTATCATGCCAGGCTTTATCCATCGTCCAGGCAAAATTGGTATTGTTAGTCGTTCTGGGACATTGACTTACGAAGCCGTAGACCAAGTGACCAAAGCAGGTATGGGACAATCGACCTGTATTGGAATTGGTGGCGACCCTATTGTAGGCACGACGACCAAAGAGGCGGTGGAACTCCTGATGAATGATCCAGATACAGAAGGTATCGTGATGATTGGTGAAATCGGGGGCGGTATGGAAGCAGAAGCTGCTTATTGGATCAAAGAAAATGGTA
The DNA here is from genome assembly GCA_038746215.1 of Bacteroidota bacterium. Lineage (GTDB taxonomy): Bacteria > Bacteroidota > Bacteroidia > Chitinophagales > Saprospiraceae > JAAUTG01. The sequence goes on from JBCDKV010000385.1 coordinate 896, forward strand.
CAAAACCCGTCGTTGGTTTCATTGCTGGACAGACCGCACCCAAAGGTCGGAAAATGGGACACGCAGGTGCTATCATTGGAGGAAAAGACGATACGGCTGCTGCAAAAATGGCAATCATGGAGGACTGCGGTATTCACGTGGTGCAGTCACCCGCAACAATTGGTGCTAAAATGGCAGAAGCACTAGGAAAGTAAAAAATCAGTTTTTCTTATATAGTTTTTTGAGGAGCTATCATTTTTTGTAATGGTAGCTCCTTTTGGTTTTAGCTCGCAGTGCTTAACTCAACTTTAGCCATTAGCCATTAGCAGTTGGCTATTAGCCGATAGCGTTCAGCTCACAGTAATTACATTTACTTACACTCAGTAGAAAAGTGCGCATGTGAGCAAATTTATCGCACTGACTTTCAATTACTTATGACACAAATCAACAATTAATATAGACTACTGGACATTTTGGATTACAGAACAAAAGAGAAGCAGATTACATAGCTACACTAGCCGCTTTTCTTAGTGTTTCTAAGTGTCCTTAGTGTTTCAATTTGTGTTTTGTCCAGTAATATACAGCTAATAGCAAAAGGCTAAGATCGAGCTTAACGAAGCACTAACAATTTACCAAACTGACTACCTTTTTTGGTTTGCACTTCTACCATGTAAATACCTTCACTAAAGGCAGCAACGGAAAGGACGACTTCTTTTTTTGAAGCGCGATCCGTGTAGACCAAACGACCGTAGCTATCGAACAAATTAACGGTTGCCCCTACTGCTTCATTTCCTAAATCTATAGTGACTAATCCACTTTGCGTGGGATTTGGATATATCTTGATCGCATTTGTGCCATATTCTTCTGTGCTAGTTGTGTTGTCGTCTTCTAGTTTCCACGATCTTACCCAATCGTAAGCAGTCGTGCGGTCTGCTTCCGTTCCAGTCATGCCACCATCACTGGGCGCAGGATTCCAATCGTAGGTTTCGCTGACTAGTCTCAAATACATGGGTAAATCAAAATCAGCTACGGGCGATACCGTGTAGACTTTCTTCCCATCCAAGTAAAACTCGACTTCTCTCGGACTTTTCCACCAACAACCGTAGACGTGATAGTCTTCCCATACTTTTTCCACAGTAGGCGAATTATCACCAGAAGAACCAATGGGCGTACTTTCGCAAGTCGTATTCCTACTGTGGGTATTAGAATGGATACTCTGATCGAAGCTTTGTGCCCAGTTTTGGGTATTGGTCACTTGTCCTACGCATTCCTGAATATCTAATTCGGTCACCCGCCGATCGCAACCGCTGCCTTCTCCTCTGGTATTGATGAGCCAAAAAGTAGAAGACATAAAGGTTTTGCTGGATTTCATTCGACACTCGTAGTAGTAACCAACTTGCCCAGCATTTCGAGAATAAATGTTTCCACCTGCATGTGTGAAGGTATTTCCATTGACAATTTCGGGTTCATCTAGTTGATAATTGGTCATTCTCAACTCCCCGTCTTTCAAGCTAACGACATCTTTCTTAAAAATACCTGGTGGACGCCCAATCCATCGATTGGGATTGGTATTTTCCCATTTCGATTCATCCAGCACGGTATCGTCAAATTCATCGGATATATTTTCAACTTTTACCCATTGCTTGTTCGCTGGTTTTGGGTCTTCCCCTATAAGGAATGTAGGCTGTGCGTAGGATAGATTCGGCAGTTGGAATAGGTAGTAAGTAAAGACCATTATTAGAAATAGTCGATTGCTGTTGAAGCAAGTAATGCGTTGCATAGTAAGTAGTTTATCATCAAGTGTGAGCCAAATATAAGTTAATTGCTCTTTTATGTACCACTACTATGCCTGCTGAAAACGTTTGAGGTGAGGAAAGAATCAAATGTGGTAAGTTTTGGGATTTTAAGAATTTATGACCAAAGCCTATTAACATCTTTGTTGCTGAGCTGTTTTTCCTAAAAAATTTAAACCACTACATGGCATATAAAAGTTTGCGAGCGGCAGCATTAGATTTAGAACGAACTGGACAATTAATCCGAATCAAAAGCGAAGTCGACCCTGATTTAGAAATCGCAGAAATTCATCGGCGTTTTTTTGATGCTGGTGGTCCTGCACTTTGGTTCGAAAACGTAAAAGGTAGTCCATTTTCCGCCCTGTCCAACATATACGGCACTTTCGAGCGAACAGAATTTTTGTTCCGACATACTCTCGATAAAGTCCAAAAAGTCATTGAGTTAAAAGCTGATCCAGCTAACTTTTTCAAAAATCCACTCCGCTATGTGGGTGCGCCTTTCACGGCACTATCCGCCCTTCCTAAAAGACGTCGGTTTAACACTCCTACCCTTTATGGCAAAACAACCATCGACCAATTGCCTTTGGTAAAATCATGGCCAATGGATGGCGGTGCTTTTGTGACCATGCCACAAGTGATTACGCTGCCGCCCAATACCAGAAGTGTCATGCAATCCAACATTGGGATGTACCGTGTGCAACTGTCTGGTAATGAGTACGAACTGAATCGGGAAGTAGGCATGCACTACCAACTGCATCGAGGCATCGGTGTTCATCATACCATGCACAACGAAAGCGGTGCACCTTTTCGGGCTTCGGTCGTCATTGGTGGGCCACCTTCCTACGCCTTTGCTGCGATCATGCCGTTGCCAGAAGGCTTAAGTGAGATGACGTTTGCGGGCATGTTGGGGGGTAGACGTTATGGCTACACTTGGCAAAACCAACAACTTGTCCCCACGGATGCTGATTTTGTGATTACAGGTATCATTCGTAAGAACGAAAAAAAACCAGAAGGTCCCTTTGGCGATCATTTGGGTTATTACAGTCTAGAGCACGATTTTCCAGTGATGGAGGTGGAAAATGTGTATCATCGTAAAGACGCGATTTGGCATTTTTCAGTGGTGGGACGACCGCCGCAGGAAGATAGCAGTTTTGGTTACTTAATCCACAAAATTGTGAAACTGCTGACGCCACAGGAATTCCCTGGCATACACGAAATCAATGCTGTGGATGCGGCAGGAGTACATCCACTGTTGCTGGCGATTGGTAGCGAGCGGTATATGCCTTTCCGAGAGCGAAAACCCGAAGAAATTCTGACGCAAGCCAATCGCATCATTGGCTCTGGTCAAACTTCACTTGCCAAATTTCTGATCATCGCTGCAAAAGGAGACGATCCGCAAGTAACGACACATCATATAGATGATTTTTTCCGACACGTATTGGAGCGTGTAGACTGGACAAGGGATTTACATTTTCATACTCGGACAACGATTGATACCTTGGATTACTCTGGCAGTGGCTGGAACGAAGGCTCGAAGGTAGTGATGGCTTGTTGTGGCGAGAAAAGACGCGAGTTGAAAGCTACTTTGCCTACTGATTTTAGCTTACCAAGTGGTTTCCGTCAGCCTCGTTTTGTGCAGCCAGGCATACTGGCAATTGAAGCAGAACGATTCAGCGACGAGAACAGTAGAAAAGACATAGAACGATTAAGTACTCATCTGGAACGCTTTGATTGGTCGCAAATTCCGATGGTTGTTGTTTGTGATGACAGCCAATTTTTAGGAGAGACTTTGAATAATTTCCTTTGGGCTACCTTCACACGCACTAATCCATCGCATGATATTTATGGTGTAGATAGCTTCGTACAGTTCAAACATTGGGGCTGTAGAGGAGCTTTGATTTTTGATGCTCGTATTAAGCCACATCACGCACCAGAGCTGATTACTGATCCGAAAGTTAGTGAAAAGGTAGATCGGCTGTTTCGCAAAGGTGGCGAATTGTACGGAAAATTGTAGTGATGCTCTCTCTTGTGTCCTTCGCTTGTTGGGCTAACATTCCAACCAACGAGCCGTAGAATAGCCTGTGTTTGCCGTAGAATACTAATTTTTGATCTCATACTCAGTACACTGTAAACTAAATAACTTCGCCTTTTGACGGTCTCTTTTGAAATCTATCTGTGTTATTTTTTTGCAGGAATAACTCGTTATGCCAGAAAAAAATACCTTGATATATTCCAAAATAGCCTCGGTCAAAAAAGCGAATAAATTTAATTTACAGTGTACTCAGGTTATTGTGTAAATATTTTACTATTATTGTAAACTCGTAAGTGACTATTTCGATAATCGAATGAAAAGAAAATAAAAAATCAGTTTACATGACAGAGACAAAGGACATGACACTCAATGAAATTGCTACCATTAGGAATATTCTCGTCGGTAAAGAGATGGGGGATTTAGAAGGCGATCTAGCCAAGCTCAAAAGTCAACTGTCGTTAGATTTAGAAGATATCAGGACGGCAATTGATAATGTGAATCAAAAAATAGAACAACTTAGGCAACAAACGGAAGAACGATTTAGTGCATTGGAGCAACTGCTAACTACTTCCAATCAAGATTTGGGACAAGCTATTTCGACTTTAGAACGAAAAAATAACGAACAACTCTCTAATGCTTTCTTGCAACTTTCTAATGCCTTTGCGGAGAAAAATGAATCGTAAGTAAACAAAACCCCTCAGGGCAATCGCAAGAAATTTCTTTCTGTTTATGATGTTGATATGTTTAACTGATAATCATTAACTACAAAAGCAAAATCA